>ONVT01000130.1 GCA_900321365.1 uncultured Eubacteriales bacterium
CTCGGTCGTCGGCCTGACAGGAATGCTGGCCGGCGGCATGATCCAGGAGGGTGTGACCATCGGCAGCAAGACGCTGTACTTCAACGTGCCGGCGATTATCATCATCATGCTGGTCTTCGGCTGCTTTGTGGGCCTGATCAACGGCCTGATCATCACGAAGCTCCAGGTGGCGCCGTTTATCACGACCCTGGGTACCATGTATATCTGCCGCGGACTCGCGAACCTGCGTTCCGGAGGAGCGACCTTCCCGAACCTGGCTGGCTATGAAGGACTCGGCAATACCGGTTTCAAGGTTCTGGGAAGCAGCTTCGCGAACATTCCTGCCGGCGTCTTTGTCTTTGTAATACTGGCAATCATCTCTGCGATCCTTCTCAAGAAAGTCCCGTTCGGCTGGTATGTGCTGGCAGTGGGCGGCAATGAGAAGAGCGCGAGGCTGTCCGGCATCAAGGCGGACAAGGTCAAGATCATCGTGTACATGATCTCCGGCTTCTGCGCGGCATGGGTCGGCCTGATCAATACGGCGCAGCTTTCCGCGGCGCATCCGGCCTCCGGCGACGGCTGGGAGATGAACGCCATCGCGGCGACGGTTCTCGGCGGAACCTCCATGGCGGGCGGATCCGGAACGATCATCGGAACGATCGTAGGCGCATTTGTCATCGGCGTCATCAACGACGGCATGACCATGTGCGGCGTGTCCGAGTTCTGGCAGAAGGTCATCCGCGGTGTCGTGATCATCCTTGCGGTTGTCATCGACCAGACACAGCGCAACCTCCAGGCGAAGATGGCGCTGCAGGCACGCAACGCAGGCAAGTAAGAAAGGAGTAATGTGATGGCAGCAAAGATCAAGCTGGGTTACGCACCCACACGGCGCAGCATCTTCAGCGCGCCGGCCGCCCTTCAGTTCCGCGGACTGATCGCGGACCGCCTGAGGGAGCTCGGCATCGATTTTGTGGATATTACAGATGTAAATGACGAAGGCCTCCTGTTTGACGACGCGGGCCTTGAGAAGATCACGGAGAAGTTCAGGGCCGAGAAGGTGGACGGGCTCTTCATCCCGCACGCGAATTTCGGCACGGAGTATGAGTGTGCCAGGCTCGCGAAGGCGCTGGGCGTCCCGGTTCTTCTGTGGGGACCGAGGGATGAGCGGCCGGACGAGAAGGGCATGCGCCTGAGGGACTCCCAGTGCGGCCTGTTCGCGACCGGCAAGGTGCTGCGCCGCTTCAAGGTGCCCTTCACCTACATGAACAACTGCAACCTGACGGATCCGGAATTCGAGAGAGGCATAAAAGATTTCCTTGCGGTATGCAATGTGGTGCGCACCTTCCGCCACACCCGCATCCTTCAGATCGGGCCGCGTCCGTTTGACTTCTGGAGCACGATGTGCAACGAGGGCGAGCTGCTGGAGAAGTTCAACATCCAGCTGTCCCCGATTCCGCTTCCGGAGCTCTACGCCGAGATGCGCAGGTGGAAGGAAGAGAAGACACAGGTTGCCGAGACCGTCGCATACTGCAAGGCCAACATGACCTGCGACATCTCCGACGAGTTCCTGAACAACGTCGCCTGCCTGAAGGTGGCGATGAAGAGCCTGGCGGAAAAGTACGGCTGCAACGCTGTAGCGATCCAGTGCTGGAACGCGCTGCAGGATGAGATCAAGATCATGCCCTGCGCTGCCAATGCCCTCCTGAACGAAGAAGGCATCCCGGTTGTCTGTGAGACGGACATTCACGGTGCGATCTCCCAGCTCATCGCGGAGGCCGCTTCCATGAATGAGAAGAGAGTCATGTTCTCTGACTGGACCGTGCGCCATCCGGACAACGACAACGGCGAGCTTCTGCAACACTGTGGTCCCTGGCCGATCTCCGTGGCGAAGGAGAAGCCCACGATCTGCGTGCCGGTCGCGTTCCCGCAGAACGGCGCGGTGTCAGCTGAGGCCAAGCACGGCCCCATGAGCCTGGTCCGCTTTGACGGCGACGACGGCGAATATTCGATTCTTCTGGGACACGCGAAGGGCATCGACGGCCCCTGGACCAGAGGTACCTATGTGTGGGTGGAGGTCGCAAACCTGAAGAGACTCGAGGCAAAGGTCGTGGAAGGCCCGTACATCCATCACGTGGCCGCCATCCACGGGGACGTGGTTCCGATCGTCTACGAGGCCTGCAAGTACATCGGCGTGAAGCCGGATCTGTACGACCCGATCGAGGAGAAGGTGAAGGCCTACCTGCACGGGGAAGACGTGGTGTTTGACGAAGTGTAAATAATCACGGCGCCCCTGCCGGCAGATCAGGCAGGGGCGCCGGTGCATGAAAAGCGTACATGTTAGCCGTAAATGACTTCGAAGATTGACACCAGAAAGAGAAGGGCGGAAAAATGAAGGTAAACATACGCAGGATCAGTGAGTTGACAGGCTTCTCTCCTGCCACGGTATCCAACGCGCTGAACCACAAGAAGGGCGTGAACGCGGAAACCGCGGCGAAGATCCTTGCTGTGGCGAAGGAGCTTGGCTATAACGAGGAGAGCAGGATCTCCAGGATCAAGTTTGTCACATTCAAAAAATACGGGAATGTAGTGGAGGACACTCCCTTCTTTCCGCTGATGGTTGCGGGGGTGGAGGAAGAATGCCGCACCCTTGGACTGGACATGATCCTGATCAACCTGGACAGGAGACAGGCGAACTTCGACGAAGTGTTTACCGGAATCTGTGAAGACAAAACTTCTGCGGTGATCCTGCTGGGAACCGAGCTGGAGGATGAAGACATCGACCTGGTCAGGCGCCTGCCGCATCCCTTCGTAATCATCGACTACTGGAAGGAAGACATGTCATTTGATACGGTGCTGATCAACAATGCGGACGCGGCCCGCATGGCCACGGAGTACCTGGTGGAAAAGGGCCACAAGAAGATCGGCTACCTCAAGGGGAGTTTCCGGATCAAGCCGTTCCGCTCCAGATATGCCGGTTATAAGAATGCTCTGGACAGGGCAGGAATTCCGGTTGTGGAGGACTATATTGTGGAGCTTTCCCCGACCATGGACCAGGCTTACCAGGATATGAAGGAGTTTCTGACCCGGAAGCCGAAGCCAAAGCTCCCGAGCGCATTTTTCGCGGACAACGACATGATCGCCCTCGGCGCGATGAAGGCCATGTGGGAGTGCGGAATCCGCATCCCGGAGGACGTGTCGATCGTCGGCTTTGACGACCTGACCTTCTCCTCCATCGCCAACCCGCCTCTGACAACCCTCCGGGTCCCCAAGCAGGACATGGGACGCGTGGCTGTCCGCCGTCTGAGGGACATGATGAAGGACGCCCCGGGCCTGCACCTGAAGACGCAGGTATGCACGGAGTTTGTCGAGAGGCAGAGCGTGAGGGAGATGAGGTAGTTCACATCCGCAGAGTATCATTTGTTAATAAATAAGCGATCCGGCCGGTATTCTGGCCGGATCATTCTGTATCCACTCATTAACAGGAAGCTCAGCTTGTGTGGAGGTCAGGCTTTTGGCGCTGTAATCATCTTGGCCTCGGCACGAAGAGACCGCTCCGTGTGGCTGCCTACTGCCGTGTTTCAACGGAGGAGGAACGGCAGAAGGATTCCTTTGAAAACCAGTGGATGTTTTTCAAAAAAGCCATTGAAGAGCATCCTGACTGGCTGTTTGCCGGGATCTTCGGTGACAACGCGAAGACGGGCACTTCGGTGGTGAAACGGTACGGTTTCCAGAGCATGATGCGCCAGGCGGAGAAGGGAAGCATCGACTACATTATTACGAAAAGCATGCGCTGATGGTTACAAGCTCGGCAACTTCATTGTGACTACGAAGAGCAAGAAGAGAATGGATGAGCTGAACCATCTGGTAGGAGCCGGACCAAGAACATGAGATTATAGGGCGTCTCTTCTTCGGAGGAGGCGTTCTTTATGTGGAAGACTGCCTGTATGACGAAGAAACAAAGATTGTTTCACAAGACCCATCATCGATGTTCTCTTTTGATATCTTCAGGGTTTTCAGCTTCAAGCAGCGGTTCAAATTATTCAACTGATCTTCCCTTGCAGTGAAGATGGTCACAGGTTCACCTTCATCTATAAAAAACATCACGGTGTTATCTGAAAGGATGTAATCGGATTGAATCGAGGAACCGGGAAACCGATGTTTATGAAGGCGAAATACAAGATTATTTGATTCGATCAGCTTCTTTAAAGTGCAAATACAGGTCCACCGATCTATCAATTCGTCTGAAATATCCCCCTGAATCAATTTATCATCTTGTAGTATCTGGTCCAGGGCGCTCTTCTTGTTCTTGAATCGCGCTATATCTTTTTTATGCAAACCGGCCAGATGATGGAAGTTTTCTTTTGGGAACGAGAGAATCAAACTATCGGACTTCCCCTTATGTCCTAAGAGGAAATAATATCGATGGTGCATGAGCTCTTTATATGATAAAGCGGCATCATATAGTGTCACGATGTATCTTCATTCCCGTTCATAGCAAAAGCGCGGTCAAAGCCGCGCCTCAAAAACGTGTTTTCTTTCGCTCTTTCAGGCTATCCAGTTTGTGGTTCCCACGTAACCCCCGTTGGGCTCTGCAAGACACCGCATACTGGAACGACATCCGCTTCGCAGCCCGAGATGAGCTCAAGTCTCATCTGCTATCTGTATTGTAGCCTGAGAATAAATCAGCTGTCAATAGGTTTCGATAATCACGCAACAGCTTGATTCGGAATTGGATATTGTGGATATTACACCTCGGACTGATGCTGATAAAGGTCTGCGTACTCACTTTTTATACCCCCGGAAAGGTTCATTCCGCAAATAAAAAAGTTCGGAAAAAGAAAGTAGATTTGCAAATCAAAAATAATCTTCATTGTCGAGCATGCCTTTCTGCAGAGTAAGTGTTGAATGGGAAGTATGCAGCGGCGATAGAGAATAAAGGAATTGAGAAAGGGATTGAAAGGGGAATTGAGAAAGGAGTCGAGAGGGGAATTGAAAAGGGCTTAAAAGCTCTGGTGCAAAGCCTCAGAGAGTATATCAAGGACTTTGATTCCCTGTATAAAGCTGTGACGAAAAACGAAGACTATAAGAATGTATCCCGGGAAGAAGTGATGAAGTATTACTGATGAGGCGGGTTGAATGCAGATGTTTACCAGATAATGGTGCCGGTTGCCATGA
>ONVT01000039.1 GCA_900321365.1 uncultured Eubacteriales bacterium
AGGGAATACGGTGTCAGCTGATAGCAGTAATAGTTGATGAAGTTGGTGTACAGCGTATTCGCGTGCGCCCTCCATACAAGGCGGGGGACATTGTCCGCGTCGTCATCCGGATAATAGTTCTTCGGCATCTGGATCGAGATCCCCTTGTCGATATCGCGCCGGTACTCATTTCCCAGAGTCTGCCGGTCATATTCCGGGTGTCCCATCACATAGATCCTGCGTCCGTTCCTCGACATGACAAGAAAGACGCCCGCCTCCCTGGAATCCGCAAGGATCACGAGGTCGTCACACCGAAGAAGATCCTCCCTGCGCACTTCCGTCCAGCGGCTGTTCGGCGCGTAGAAGGTATCGTCGAATCCCCTGACAAGCGGGATCTTCCGGTTCATGACCTTCGTGCGGTACAGGCCGAACAGCTTGTATCCCAGGTCTCTCTTCTCAATTCCGTAGCGGTGATAAAGCGCAGCCTGGGCACCCCAGCACAGATGCATCGTCGAGGTCACATGGTCGTCCGCCCAGTCAAAGATCTCACACAGTTCCTCCCAGTAATCCACCTGCTCAAACGCCATCTGCTCGACAGGCGCGCCGGTGATGATCATGCCGTCATAGTCGCCGTTTCTGATCTCGTCAAAACTCTGATAGAATTTGTTGAGATGGTTCGCCGTCGTGTTTTTCGCCTCATGTGAGGTGACGCACATGAACGTAATGTTCAGCTGCAGCGGCGTATTTGACAGGGACCTCAGAAGCTGCAGTTCCGTGTCCTCCTTCAGCGGCATCAGGTTCAGGATCAGGATCTCCAGCGGGCGGATGTCCTGCAGGTTCGCCTGATCCTCTCCCATCACGAATATGTTCTCCCTGTCCAGGATCTCCCTGGCCGGGAGATCATTTTGAATACGAATTGGCATCTCTGTTTTCCTGCCTTTCTGTAGTATTGTTTTTGCCCTTCCTCAGGCTGCGCCTTCCTCTGCGAATCCGTGCGCATCCGGCCTGAAGGACTATAGACAACGTCAAAAGACTTCTGACGTTGACGATATTCATGTACTGGTCCCAAGCATCTTCAGGAATTCTTCCTCAGTAAGAATGGGGATACCAAGCTTCTTTGCCGTCCTGTTCTTCGTCGAATTCGACGTGGCGTCGTTGTTGATGAGGTAATCGGTCTTCGATGACACGGAGCCTGTGACCTTCCCGCCCTCCGCCTCGATCCTCTCCTGCAGCTGGCGCCGGTTCTGAAAATGCTCCACCGATCCGGTCACGACAAAGACTTTTCCACGGACCGGGTGATCTTCGTCGCCGCCTTCCTCACTGCCTTCCGGCATCGCAGAAGGAAGCTTTTCAATCCGTATCTCCTTCAGCAGGTCATCCAGGGCGGAAGCATTCTTCTCAGAGGCAAACCACTGCGCGCATGCCTTTGCCATCACCGGCCCAACGCCGTCGATCCGGCCGAATTCCTCCTCCGCGGCATGGCGGACCCTGTCAATGTCCCCGTCGAAGAAACGGCTGATCACCTTAGCGTTCGCCGTTCCGATATTCGGAATGCCCAGTCCGAACAACACCCTGGGAAGCGTCGTGTCCCTTGCCTTTTCGATGCTCTCCTCAAGGTTCTCCTCGCTCTTTTCTCCGAATCCCTCCAGGGCGATGATCTCGTCCCGCCATTTTGCGAGCCGAAACAGGTCCGCGAAGGAATGGATGAATCCTCTCCCGATGAACTTCTCAAGTGTCATCTCCGACAGTCCTTCGATGTTCATCGCGTCACGTGATACAAACTGCGTAAAGGAGTGGATCTTCTTTGCCGGACAGTCCGGATTCTCACAGACAAGCGTCTCCGTGCCCTGCGCGTTGTGAATGGAGGTCGGGGCGCCGCAGACCGGACAGCGGTCCGGAATCGGAACCGTGCCGGAGCGGGTCAGGTTCTCCGCGATCTGGGGTATGATCATGTTCGCCTTGTACACGCTGATCTGGTCGCCGATTCCCAGTTCCAGCCCCTTCAGGATGCTGACATTGTGCACGCTGGCCCTTGTCACCGTGGTTCCTTCCAGTTCCACCGCCTCGAACACGGCAACCGGATTGATCAGGCCGGTTCTGGACGGACTCCACTCAATTTCAAGAAGATGGGTGAGTGCTTCCTCGTCCTTCCACTTGAACGCGATCGCGTTTCTCGGGGACTTCGCTGTGTTTCCCAGCGAATCACCATACGCGATATCATCATACAGCGCGACAAGGCCGTCGGACGGGATCTCAAAATGCCGGATCTTCTCCTCAAACCACGTAAGCACCTCATCCAGGCTGTCCGCGTCCGCGACCCGGTATTCCACCACCTCAAAGCCCTGCCGCTGCAGGAAGGAAAACTGTTCCTGCCTTGAGTTGTGAAAATCGACCCCGTCCGCCTTTACGAGGGCAAACGCATAGAAACGGACACTGCGCCGGGCCGTCACTTCACTGGAAAGCTGGCGGACCGATCCGCTGCAGAGGTTTCTCGGGTTCTTATACAGCGCCGCGCTCTCTCCAAGGGATTCATTGATCCGCTCAAAATCCGGGTAAGTGATCACCGCTTCCCCGCGGAGGATCAGTTCTCCTTCGTACGGGATCTTCGCGGGAAGGTTGCGGAAGGTTCTCGCATTCGCTGTAATGACGTCGCCGATCACGCCATTTCCCCTGGTGACAGCCTTCACCAGTTCCCCTCCGCGGTAGGTCAAAACCACCGTCAGGCCGTCCAGCTTCCAGGAAATGAGCGTTCTGTGCCCGGAGAGAAACGCCCTCAGCTGCTCCCTGTCCTTCGTCTTGGCAAGCGAGAGCATGGGCTTTTCATGCGTCTCTTTCGGAAGCTCATCCACCGTCTCATATCCAACCTTGTGGGTCGGACTGGAGGCAAGAACGATCCCGGTCTCTTTCTCGAGCGCCTCGAGTTCGTCATAGAGCGCGTCATACTCGAGGTTGCTCATGATCTCCCGGCTTTGTGCGTAATATGCCCTGCCCGCCTCATCCAGGATCCGGACGAGTTCCTCCATCCGTGCGATCTTGTTTTCCTGCGTCATAGTTTTCCTCATGTTAATCAGTTCGGCCGCCGGCGGATGCAGCTTTTCGTTCAGCGAACCTCCACTTTTCCTCATAAGCCAGTCCCACCGTCAGCGGATGCAGCTTCTGGTTCAGGATTGTCCTCATAAGCCTGCACTTCCGCCGGCCAGCGCCGCTTTCAGTTCAAGGATCTCCTCCCGGGTAAGGGGACGGTAAGCTCCCGGAGGAAGGTCTCCGAGAAGGATGTTCATCACACGGATCCGTCTGAGAGATGTCACTTCATAACCCAGGGCATGGCACATCCGCCGGATCTGCCGGTTCATCCCTTCTGTCAGGATGATATCGAAGCTGTCCTCCCCGGTCTTTCTTACACGGCATGCACGCGTAGTCCTGCCGAGTTCCTCCAGATGAACGCCCTCTCCCATCCTCTTCAGAAAGACATCCGTGAGCGGATGGTCCACCCGCACTTCATATTCTTTCTCATGGAACAGCCGCGCCTTCTGGATCCGGTTCGACACATCGCCGTTGTTCGTCATCAGGATAAGGCCTTCCGACTCCTTATCCAGCCTTCCCACGGCGAATACCCGTTCATCTCCCGGAACGATGTCCTCAAGGACCGGATCTCCCCTCGACCGGTCAGTGGTGACGACCACTCCCCGGGGCTTATTTACCGCAAAGAAGAGCTCCGGAACACTGTCCTTCACCTGCTTTCCGAAGACTTCAACCAGGTCTGCCTCATTCACACACTGGCCCACAGCTGCCTTCCGGCCGTTGACTGTGACGCTGCCGTCTGCGATCAGCCGGTCAGCCTCCCTTCTCGAGCAGACGCCATGCGCGCTCAGATATTTGTTCAGCCTTATCCCGTCTGTGGCCATTGCGCCCTCCACACCGAAAGAACAGCTGCCGCAAACACTTGCGGCAGCTGTTTTCCGCTTTGTAACTATGTAAGTTTTTTGCCGGGTACAGCCGGAGGAAAAGACGGGCAGGATTCATAAGCTGTTTCTGAACAGATCCTGACAGGCTTCGCTCAGCCGAGATTGAGATATTCGTTCGAGACATAACCGTCAATCGTGCTTCCGTTTGAGGGATCCGAGAACGTGATATGCGTCCAGTCTCTCACCGTCTCCACAATGCTGACCTCCTGGCCGGGATACAGTGTGCCCAGAACCGCCCCGTTCGTGCTTGGCTCTGAACGGATGTTGACATTGGCCGTGGCAGCCGCGGTACCGTAGGTTGTCTGGGTATCCGACCCGGCCGGCTCCGTGGACTCCTCCTCGCCGGTGGATCCGGATCCGTCGGTTCCGTAATTCTTCACCTGCGTGTTCGCGCCCTTCAGAGCCTCATATTTCTCGTTCACCTCATCAATCAGCTGCTGAACGTCCTCACTCATGTTGGACTCATTGATATAGTCCGCATACTCTGCACGGTCGGAGGATATCTTCAGATCCGAACTGTCCGTCGTAATGACAACAATCGGATTCAGGAGCGTCGGGATTCCGGTATCGACCCCGTCAACCCTGCATTCACAGTATACATATACCAGCCAGGAATCATCCACCGGCCCATCCTTGGAATAAGTCGTGATATTGTCAAAGCTCTTGAACTTATCGTTCAGGGCGAAGGTTTCCTCCTTCACGGTATCGTTCCAGGGCTCAACGATGGTCGCAAGTGTCGCCTCATCCTCGGCGCTGACCGCGGCGTAATATTTCTTCGCAAGCGCAAGAAGCTGTTCATCATTCACAGTCAGCCCTTCTCCCGCGGAAGGCGCGGAAAGGTCGACCGTCCCGGTCTTTTCCGTACTGTCCTCGTCATCCTTCTGGGATGTCGTCACAGCGGTCGTCTTCTTGCCCGAATCAGACTTCTTCGAAGAGGATCCTCCGACCAGGCGGAAGATACAGATCCCGATGATCACAACCAGTATTACCGCCAGCGCGAGCAGGATATAGCGCAGATTATCCGACAGCCACTCTCTGAAATTATCCAACATGCCAACCCTCCACGCAAAACGATTCTTCAGGGCTTTATGCCCTGATCCAAGACCCTCAAAATCCACATTCAATTATAGAAGGTTGATATAAAAAATGCAATTCATATTTTCTTGCCTTTGACTTTGCCCTCCGGGTGTGGTACGATTGTCAGGTCTAAGGAAAACGGGTGGTTTCCATTCGTTTCCTGGAGGATGCGCATCTGTAGCTCAGGGGATAGAGCAACGGTTTCCGGTACCGTGTGGCGGGGGTTCGATTCCCTCCAGATGCGTTAAAAATGCAGTAACTACGCGGAAAATCGGGGTTGCTTCAGCAAATGCTTCAGCAGGGGCGTGATGCCTCTGCTTTATTATTATAAAAAACCCGGTCGCCTGCATAGCGACCGGATCACGAAACAGATCAATCTGTTCTTGACCAACCTGTTCTTACGCCACCACCAGCCTCTTCTCACCGGCGTTGTATCGGTATATCGTATCGGCCAGGAAGTCCTGCTCGGAAACCTGGGTATGGTTGATCTCTCTCACCATATCGGAAAGGGTGTCCTTCTCTTCCCAGATCTCTGTCGGCACAACCATGCATTCATGCACGGAGCTGGGGATCAGAAACAGATCACTGTCCAGCTTCCGGGAGATTTCAGACAGGAGACTTTCGTCCGTCATGTAATACGCCCCGAACAGGCGCTGCCTGTTTGTGAGTACATACAGCGGTGAGGCGACGGCTTCCTCTTCCAGCGAGAGATCCTTGTAAGACTTCACCCCGATGATCTCTCCCATCTCCCTCATGAGTTCCCTGATCCCCATGAAGTCTGCCGGCAGCAGCCTGGCTGTGTTCTCCTTCGCCGCCCTGTCCACCTCCTCCTTCGTGAGGTTATAATACGCAAGCAGGTCATTCCGAACCATGATCGCGCCGTCCCCGAACTCTTCCGTATGAACCATCACATAATAGATCAGCGCAAGGTCGAGAACCGGCTTATATGGGATGTCCTCCAGAAGGCGCTCATTTTTCTCATAATTGACCAGCCGGTATACGACCTGGCTCAGGATGATCTCAGGATTCAGAAGGGTCTCCGGATCAATCTCCGCGGCAGGCACTGCACTGCGGTATGTGAGAAGTATTCTTTCCACAATCTGATCCACTGTCGCGCCATTCAGGTATTGCTCATAAAGCGGATTGATGTAAATATTCGGACAGACCGTCTCGCCCGGCCGGTGGATCATCAGGCTGTCAAGCGTCACACCGTTGTTCTTTGCGACCGCCCCCACTTCTACCGTCATCGTTCCGGAAACTGCCTCACACACGCGCTGCGTAACATCTTTCAGAAAACAGTTGTAATTCATAGACAGAGAATCCTCCTTTTAGAAATGATAAAGAAATGATAACAGGCTGATCACACAGCAATTGTTGTGGGATCATCGAGAAAAGATGTTGAAAACCAGCATCTATGATAAGAAAAGGAGCCGTAAATGCTCTGTGGTTCATCATAGCATCTGCGGCTCCTTATGCCTATCGGCAAAAATGCACGAATCTCTTATTCTTTTTGTGATATGACCATGCAGCCGGATTCGCGACGCGAAGCTAGTCCTTTAGGGCGCCGCCTTCAGGCGGCATACTTCCTTTGCGAATCCGTGCGCATCCGGCCGGA
>ONVT01000052.1 GCA_900321365.1 uncultured Eubacteriales bacterium
AAGGTTCCGCTCATGGAATCCTTCCCGCCGATCGCGGGAAGCCCCAGCGCCTTCTGGGCGCGGTAGGCGCCGAGCAGGGCGCTCAGAGGCTGGCTCCAGCGCTCCGGCTCTTCTGTCATCCTTCCGAAATACTCCTGGAAGCTGAATCTGGTCTTTTTCCAGTCTCCGCCGGAGGATACGACCTTCGCCACGGACTCGAGCACCGCGAAGGACGCGCCGTGGAACGGGCTCCAGGAAGACAGATACGGATCGAACCCGTATGCCATCAGGGTGACGGTATCGCACTCGCCTCCGCGGACGGGAAGCTTTGCCGCCATCACCTGTGTCTGCGTTCTCTGGTATCTCCCCCCGAACGGCATCAGCACGCTTCCGGCGCCGATGGAGGAATCAAACATCTCCACCAGGCCTCTCTGCGAACAGCCGTTCAGATCCGACAGTCTCCCAAGCAGGATCTTCCTGACATCCCTGTCGCTGACCGGACGCTTCGGGAAGAAACTCTCTCCTTCCGGCATCACGAGCCTTACGTCTGTCTCCTGCTTCGCGCCGTTGGTATTGAGAAATGCACGTGACACGTCGACGATCGTCTTCCCTCTCCAGGTCATGACCAGATTCTTCTGCTCAGTGACAACCGCGGTTTCGACCGCCTCCAGGTTCTCCTGGGCGGCATATGCGAGGAAGGTTTCCACGTCTTCCCGCGCGACGACGACGGCCATTCTCTCCTGCGATTCCGAGATCGCAAGCTCAGTCCCGTCAAGGCCCGCGTACTTCTTCGGAACGGTGTCGAGATTGATTCTCAGCCCGTCTGCCAGCTCGCCGATGGCAACCGCCACGCCGCCGGCGCCGAAGTCGTTGCACTTGCGGATGAGCCGGGAGACCTCCCCTCTTCGGAACAGCCGCTGGATCTTGCGCTCCGTCGGCGCATTGCCCTTCTGGACCTCGGCGCCGCACGTATCGATGGACGATGCCGTATGCGCCTTCGATGATCCGGTCGCCCCGCCGATTCCGTCCCTTCCGGTTCTTCCGCCGAGCAGGATGACCACATCACCGGGCCTGACGCTCTCCCGGATCACATCACTGCGGGGCGCGGCGGCGATGACAGCGCCGATCTCCATGCGTTTGGCGGCATACGCGGGGTGATAGATCTCTTTCACGTACCCGGTGGCAAGGCCGACCTGATTCCCATAGGAACTGTATCCGCGGGCAGCCTCCCTGACCAGCTTCTTCTGTGGGAGCTTACCCTTCATGGTCTGCTCCATGGAAGCAGTCGGATCCGCGGCGCCGGTCACGCGCATCGCCTGGTAGACATAAGCGCGACCGGAGAGCGGGTCGCGGATCGCGCCGCCCAGGCATGTCGCGGCCCCGCCGAAAGGTTCGATCTCCGTCGGATGATTGTGGGTTTCATTTTTAAACTGAATCAGCCATTCCTGTGTCTGTCCGTCGACGACGGCGGGCACGATAATGGAGCAGGCATTGATCTCATCCGTCTCCTCCTGGTCCTCCAGAAGGCCGTCCTTTTTCAGCTTCTTCGCGCCCATGACGGCAAGGTCCATCAGGCAGATGTCCCTTTCGCTGCCTTTCCCGTACACATCGTCGCGGTCGCGTAGGTATTCCTCAAGTGCATTCTTCACCGGCTCCGACAATGCGCCCTCCCCGATCGAGATGTGGTTCAGGCGGGTAGAGAAGGTCGTGTGGCGGCAGTGGTCGGACCAGTAGGTGTCCAGCACGCGGATCTCCGTGACCGTCGGGTCGCGCATCCTGTCCGATGCGAAGTATTCCTGAATCATCTCAAAATCGCGGAACGTCATCGCAAGAGAAAGCGAGTCGTACAGACTGCGCAGCGACTCCTGATCCATGCCGGTAAAGCCTTCGTAGATCCCGATCTCCTGCGGCTCAGCGAACTGCTGCCGGAGCGTCTCCGGCTTCTGATCGCTGCAGATTCTGGAATCCACCGGGTTGCAGACGTAGTCCTGGATCTTTGCGATCTGGGCGTCACTGAGACTTCCGCTGCAGACATAGACCGTCGCGGTTCTGATCAGGGGCTCGACGGATTCATTCAGAAGCCGCACACACTGGATGGCGGAATCCGCCCTCTGGTCGAACTGTCCGGGCAGGTATTCCACCGCGAAGATGCGGTCCGAGGCCCCGGCCGGGAAGCTCTCTTCATAGATCCTGTCAACCGGAGGCTCAGAGAACACCGTGTCCCTCGCCTGGAGGTAGACCTGTGCGGGAAGGTTCTCCACATCATAGCGGATGAGGATCCGAAGTCCCGTCAGGGATTTCAATCCCAGATAGCTCCGGAGCTCATGCGCAAGATCCTGCGCTGCACCGGCGAATGCTTCCTTCTTCTCCACAAATATGCGGCGGACATCGCCCATTCTTCTGTCTCCTTCCTTCTTCCGGGTTCGTTCTCCAGAGAGCTTTGCTGCGTTTCTCCCTGCGCCTGTCTCAGCCTTCCAAAAACCGGGATTCTTCCTGCGCGGTTTCGTCCATCCTCCGGCCATCTTCCGGCACGGTTTTATCCGCCTCCATCCCCCGGCCATCAGACTGTCATGGAGGAGGCAACATACTCGGCGACATCTGTTACTGCCGGGCTGTAAACCATCCCGCTGTCGCCGTGCAGCATGATCGTCAGGATATAGAGCGCGCCGTTATCCTCGATGACAGCAGTCTCATTGTACCGGGTCATGCCATGTCCGTTCTGGTTCAGGACGGCGGAGGCATCCGCCAGGCCGGGCGCCATGCCGATCAGTGTCGGCAGGCTGTCGGTTTCGCTGATGTGGAAGTATGTCCTCATGAAATCGGTTCCGATAGAGGAAAATGCGCCGGAGTAAAGGTCCTTCACCATCATGGTGATATCCTTCGCGGACACATAGTTGTCCAGTCCGCCCGGATCACCCGACACCAGTCCCCGCTCCATGTTGACCGAGGCATACCCTGCTTCCTGGCAGGTGGCATTAATCGTGTCAAGCCCGAGGTAATCGATCAGGATGTTGATGCAGTTGTTGTCGGAATAATTCGTCATGGTCTGCAGGTAGAAGGACAGGGGGTATTCCTGCCCGTCGCGGATCTCATTCGTAAGTTCTCCGCGCCCGCCGATGGACGTGACATAGAGAATCGGATCATCGAGCGATATCTCGCCCGCGTCTATTTTGCTCGCAGCTGTATACAGAATCGGTACCGTGATCAGGGCAGACGCATACATCGGCTCCGTGCAGTCATTGAGCGCGGCCTCGCTGTCATGCTTCAGGTCATAAATGTACACTTCGGCGGAGCTGGCCGTGGATTCGTTGTCCAGGATGGCCTGGATCTGTGCCGGATCGATCACATCCGCTGCGGACGGGGTCAGTAATTCGGTTTCCGTCTGTGCCTCCGTCAGGGCTTCCTCTGTCAGGGCCTCTGTCAGCGCTTCGGTCAGTGCTTCTGTCTCCTGTGCAGTCACAGACTCACTCTGCGACTCACTCTGCGACTGGGTTTCGCTTTGCATCTGCGTCTCGCTCTGAGCCTGGGTTTCACTCTGCACCTGGGTCTCGCTCTGAGCCTGAGTTTCGCTCTGCACCTGGGTCTCTTCAGCCACGGCAGCTTCACTCTG
>ONVT01000092.1 GCA_900321365.1 uncultured Eubacteriales bacterium
GCAGGTGCCCTGTGGCGGACAGCCGCAGCTAATTAAGCCGCAGCGAGCTGATAATTATTGTCAGCGTTTATATTTAGGTTGGAATTTGACGCATCACCCTGCGGATAGCTTCTCCGGATTCACAGCCCCCGTCGAAACCTTTACTACCCCATATCAGTTCCAGTATAGTCATTTTAAAAATGACAGTCAAGAATCACGCTGCTCCCTAGTGGTTATACTCCTTGAATGCACGCTCCATATCACGCCTGGCGTCCTTCTTCGCGATGTCGGCGCGCTTGTCATAGAGTTTTTTGCCCCGGGCCAGGCCGATCTCACACTTCGCCAGGCTTCCCTTAAAATACACCTGCAGCGGTACGATGGTATAGCCCTGCTGAGTGGAGGCCCCCAGAAGCTTTCCGATCTCTTTTTTGTGGAGAAGAAGTTTTCTCGGACGGAGAGGATCCTTGTTGAAAATGTTTCCCTTCTCGTACGGACTGATGTGCATGCCGCTGATGATCGCCTCACCATTCACGATGGTGATGAAAGACTCCTTGATGGAGCACTTTCCCATCCTGAGAGACTTTACCTCTGTCCCGGCAAGCGCAAGCCCGGCCTCATACTTCTCTTCTATAAAATAATCGTGGTACGCTTTCTTGTTGTTTGCTATCAGCTTAACCGGCTTTTTTTCCATCTTTTTCTCTATGCCCTGAGGATCTGTTCATTAATTATTTATGAACAGATTTTAAAAACCGGCAGCGCGCCTTTGACGCGCCGCCGATCAGTCTTTTCAGAAGCCTCTGTCGACTTCGCCCCCACCGAAGAATCCGTCGAACGGGTTCAGTTCCGGAACCTGGATGTCCACATCTTCCTCGTTCTCATTCTCGTCCTCGTCCTCTTCCTTTTCCTGGGACGTTTTCTTCGCGTTCTTCACTTCTTCCGGAGCTTCCTCAAGCGTCACATCAAAGCTCTGCTCTTCGTAACCGCCTGCTCCCTGTCTCATGACCCTGACTTCAACCGTCTCACCCGGCGAGTAGTAATTGATCTGGCGCAGGAGCGTCTCCTTGGAATCAATGTTGATTCCGTCAAATCCGACGATGATGTCGCCCTTCTTCAGACCCGCCTCGTCGCCTGCAGAACCGTCAGCCACTTCGTAGATGTAGGCGCCTTCCGGAATGTTATAGAATTCACTTGCCTCTGCGGAAACCGCCACGACAGTGATTCCCATGTAGCCGTGATCTTCCACAGTGTCTCTTGTCTCACGATTGATCAGATCCTGAAGAACCGGAATCGCAGTGCTGATCGGAATACCATAGCCGACGTTATCACCATCCAGATATCCGGCATTGAAGATCCCGATGACCTCGCCCTTGGAATTGACGATCATGCCGCCGCTCTGTCCCTGGTTCGCGGCTCCGTCGGTCTGGAACTCTGTAAAGACGGATCCGTCCTCAACCTGGATCTCAACATCCAGAGCACTGACGATACCGGATGTCACAGAGATTCCGTCACCCAGAGTATTGCCGATGGTAATGGCGGTCTGTCCGACCTTCAGGTTATCCGAGCTTCCGAGAACAGCGATCTTCAGCTGTTTCAGGACATCCTCAGGGATATCATCCAGGTCAACCGCTATCACGGCAAGGTCTGTCCTGGGATCGGTTCCCTTGACCTTTGCGGGGACGAACAGATCATCCGGATCCTCTGCCTCCGCGGAAAACTCGACCGTCACCTCGGTAGAGTCTTCCACCACATGGTTGTTGGTCGCGATCAGGAGTTCATCATCGTTCTGGGCGATAATAAATCCGCTGGCAGCGCCCTGCACCTCATATTCCTGGGACTGTCCAAACCAGTCGATTACTTCCTGGACGCCCTTTTCCGTAACAGTGACGATCGAAGGCATCACTGCCTCGACAACGCCGGAGACATCCACTGCCTGTACCAACGACTCGTCCGTATTTGTTGTTTCCAGCTGAACGTGAGTCTTCTTTTCCTCTTCCTCAGCTTTCTCTTCCGTTTCCTCCACAGCCGCTTCCGTCTCGGAGACTGTCAGATTTGTCTGGCCTTCTTCGGCGAAAACAGAAGGAGCGACCTGCCCGATCACCAGAGCACCGGCGATGACTGCACCTGTAAGTCCTGCTGCGAATCTCTTTTTCATGGATCATATCCCCTTTCCTATAATCAGGCCGGATTCTTCCGGTCCTCAGGATCTGTTCAAAAACAACTCATGAATCTTCACAGGCTGTCTCTGAACAGCTCCTTCGTTCACATTTGAAACTGCCAGAACCGCCGGAACGGATCCAGATTTCCGGAAGCCCTGTAAATTACTGTTCACAGGATATCTTCCAGTTGTGTTCCAAATGTGAAATAACCCTCAGGGGAAATGTGAAAAAACTGTGCCGTAATTCAGGGCCGTTCAGGAACCCTTACTTATGGATCAGCAGGCTCTTTCCGGTCATCTCCTTCGGCTGCTCCATCCCCATCATCTCGATCAGGGTCGGAATGATATCGCACAGTGCGCCGCCCTCTCTGAGCGTGTAGTCCGGATCGTAGTTCACAAGGATAAACGGCACCGGATTCGTGGTGTGGGCGGTAAAGGGCTCGCCGGTATCATAGTCCACCAGCTGCTCCGCGTTTCCATGGTCGGCAGTGATGAACATCTGTCCTCCCACCTCGATAATCGCGTCCACGACCCTTCCGACACACTGGTCGACAACCTCGATTGCCTTGATGGCAGCCGCCTCGACTCCCGTATGTCCGACCATGTCCGGATTCGCGAAATTTGTGATAATCACATCATATTTGCCGGAACGGATCGCCTCGACAAACCGGTCGCAGACCTCCGGAGCACTCATCTCCGGCTTAAGGTCATAGGTGGCAACCTTGGGGCTCTTGACCAGGATTCGGTCCTCACCCGGATTCGGCTCCTCAACACCGCCGTTGAAGAAGAAAGTGACATGCGCATACTTCTCCGTCTCAGCGATACGGGCCTGCGTCATGTGATGCTGTGCCAGGAATTCTCCGAAGGTCTCAGTAATCTCCACCTTGGGGAACGCGATTTCCTTGTTCGGAATCGTGACATCATAGTCCGTGAAGCAGGCATAAAAGACCTTCTTTCTCGGCCCCCTGTCAAACTTGTCAAAATCATCTATACAGAAGCAGCGGGTGATCTCCCTGGCGCGGTCGGGACGGAAGTTGAAGAAGACGATGGAATCGCCGTCGTTGATCGTGGTGACAGGTTTCCCGTCCTCCATCACGACAGCCGGTTCGACAAACTCGTCAGTCACACCCTTCGCGTAGGAATCCCTGATCGCCTGGACGCCGGAGACTGCCGGAACGCCCTCCCCCAGTGTCAGGGCGCGATATGCCTTCTCAATCCGGTCCCACCGGTTGTCACGGTCCATCGCATAGTATCTTCCGGACACTACGCCGATCTTCCCGACGCCGATCTCATCCATCTTGTCCTGGAGCTGCTGCGCATATTCCGCTCCGCTCTCGGGAGGCGTGTCTCGTCCGTCGAGGAAGCAGTGCACGAAGACCTTCTTCAGCCCTTCCCTTTTCGCCATCTCCAGCAGAGCATACAGATGGGTATTGTGGCTGTGGACGCCTCCGTCGGACAGGAGTCCGTAAAGATGCAGCTGGCTGTCATTTTCCCTGACATTGTTCATCGCCTTCAGCAGAACTTCATTCTGAAAGAAGTCGCCGTCCTGGATCGCCTTGGTGATCCTTGTCAGATCCTGATAGACGATACGGCCGGCTCCCATGTTAAGGTGTCCGACCTCAGAGTTTCCCATCTGCCCGTCCGGGAGACCGACATACAGCCCGCTGGCCTGTCCCTGCACAAACGGATACTCCTTCATCAGGCGATCCATCACCGGTTTGTCTGCCTCAGCGACCGCGTTATGGTCTTTTCTCGGATTCAGTCCATATCCGTCAAGGATCATCAATACAGTTGGTCTCTTGCTCATACTCATCTCTCCTTCCAAAATAGATAATGACAGCGATTGGAATCTGTAAAAAGCAGTTAATACACCCGGATCAATGTGGCAACCTTCCGGACAACACTGCTGGATTCCAGGATCAGCAGCGCGTCTGAGATGTGACGCTCCTTAACGCTGCTCGTGATGATGACCAGCTCAGCGTCCTTTCCGATCTTGTCCTTCTGAATGACCTGCTCGATGGAGACAGAATTATTCCCGAAGATGCTGGCGATCGTCGCAAGCACGCCCGGTTTGTCCTCCACCTCCATGCGGATGAAATGCCGCGACATCGTATTCTCTATCTTCCTGATCGGAATCGACCGGTAAACATTGTCCTTCGTGGAGCCCACAGAATGCTGCTCGATACGGCGCGCAACGGCGAACACATCTCCCAGTACCGCGCTCGCGGTGGGCATCTCTCCGGCACCCTTTCCGTAGAACATTACATCCCCCACGGCATCACCGTCTACATAGACTGCGTTATAGGAACCGCTGACAGAGGCCAGGGGATGATCCTCCGGAATCAGCAGTGGATGCACCTTCACCTCGATTCCCTCGGAAGTGCTCGACGCCATGGCGATCAGTTTGATCACACGTCCCAGGTTCCTGGCATAGGAGATATCCTTCGCAGTGATCTTTGTGATTCCCTCCGTGTATACATCGCGGAAGGTAACTCTCGAGTGAAATGCGATCGTTGCCAGAATCGCGATCTTGCGGGCAGCGTCATACCCCTCCACATCCGCAGTCGGATCCGCCTCGGCATAGCCAAGCTCCTTCGCCTCCTCCAGGGCATCCTCATATTCCATTCCCTCATTCGTCATCTTTGAGAGAATGTAATTCGTCGTTCCATTCACGATACCCATGACCATGCGGATCTCATTCGCGGCAAGGCTGTTCTTAAGCGGGCTGATGATTGGGATTCCTCCCGCGACGGCAGCTTCAAACCGAAGCTCCACATGATTCTCCTCCGCGATCTGCAGCAGCTCTCCTCCCCGGTCAGCAATCAGGTCCTTGTTTGCAGTCACGACACTCTTCCCGGCTTCCAGCGCACTGCGGATATATGTATACGCCGGCTCCATCCCGCCCATCAGCTCGATGACGATATCGATTTCCGGATCCTCCAGAATCCCTTCAATAGACGTCGTGAGGATCGAAGGATCCTGAACCTTTTCCTGGTGTTTCTGGACATCCCTCACCAGAATCGATCGGATATTCAGATACGTATTCAGCTTCTGCAGCATCTCGCCCTTCTGCAGCTGCAAAATCTTATACACACCGGTACCGACCGTTCCGAATCCCAGAAGCGCGACATTGATTCCTTCCTGTGACATACCCTGTTTCCTTCTGTACCCTGCGCAATCCGTACAAGCCATTCCACCTGTGCGGTCTCTTGACAGCAGACCATCAGTTCAAGTCTTCCGGCGCCCCAAAACCGGGACGCCGGCTACATGCCATTATACACTTACAAAAAAGCAAAAAGCAACCATCGCCTGACGCCTGTGCGGCGATCCCTATGCAACAATATTCTTCATCCACACATTCTTTTTCACAAGGACATATCCGATCACGCATTTGATCAGATCCGCCGCGTGTACAATAGCAAAAATCGCGATCACATGAAGGCCAGTGAAGCGGCTGAGCACATACGCCACCGGAACGCTGACCAGGCACATGAAAACACTGTCAAACAGGAAGGTAATAATCGTCTTCCCACCCGATCTGAGTGTAAAATACGAGGTATGGAGAAAAGCATCCTTAGGCGTCGCAAGGCCCTGCACGATCAGGAACATTGTTGCAAGATGCTTCGCCTCCTCGTTTGTGTTATACAGCCTGGGAAACAACGGCGCAGTCACAATCATCAGCACCATAAGGACGACACTGATCATCAGAGAAGCAGCGATGATCTTCGTATCGGTATCCTTCGCCTCCTTCATCTTCCCTGCACCCAGCAGCTGGCCGACTATGATTGCCACCGCGTCTCCCAGGGCGATGAAAGCGATATTGAACACGTTGTTGATGGTGTTCGCGATATTCTGCCCGGCGACCACATTCAGCCCCCTTAGGGAATATGCCTGGTTCAGCAGGAAGATTCCGATTGCCCACAGAGTCTCATTTACCAGGAGCGGAGCGCCGGTCACAAAAAACTGCCGGACCATGTTGAACGGAATCTTCAGTGTCCGGTACACGCCCCGGATATAGGTATGGCTGCCGCTGTGGGTGTGGAGCCAGGTCATCAGGATCACGCACTCCACAACTCTCGACAGACTCGTTGCGATCGCGGCGCCATACACACCCATCTCCGGAAAACCGAGTTTTCCATAGATCAGCAGGTAGTTGAAGACAAGGTTCACCATCACCGCGGACAGGCCCGCCTTCATCGGAACCATGGTTTCCCCGCATTCACGCAGCGTGCTCGAATAGGTAAAGCTGACGAACACAAAGGGCATCGAGAAGAAAATAATCTTCATATAGCCCAGTGCGTACTCCAGTGTCGCATTCAGGTCTCCTCCCGAGCTGCTCTCATTCAGATAGAGGCCGACCAGCTCCGTCCCGAAGACCGCCATGATCACGATCGCCGCCGCCGTGATGATCAGTCCCATCCAGAGTTTATAGCGGAAGGTATGCCGTATCCCACGGTCATCCTTATATCCGAAAAACTGTGCAGTAAAAATACCTGCGCCCGAAAGACCGCCAAACAGGCACAGATAATAGATAAACAGGATCTGGTTCACGATCGCGACGCCGGACATCTGCTCTGTCCCGATGCGCCCGACCATGATATTGTCAAGCAGGCTCACGAAATTCGTGATGCCGTTCTGCACCATGATCGGCACCACGACGCTCATGAGCATCTTATAGAAGGCTTTGTCGCCGATGTATTTTTCCCTGAAGCTTTTCACTCGCCCAGTCTCCCGCGATTGATAAGAAAACCCGGAAGCGGCTTCAGCCGGGTCCGGGCATTCCCATATGCTGTCAATTCCGCCTGATTACTGCTTGTAGCCTCCGCAGAGCATATGCCTTACCGGCGCATCCTCTTCAATCTTCTGGAAGTCCACATACGGATTGAAGTGGTTATCGTTCGCGTCGTCGTTGCAGCGGGAAACCTCCCCGACGATCAGGTCCCCGTCCTCTTCAACCGCGCAGAACGCGTGATAGACATACGGCCCAAGATAGATGGAATCACCTGGTCTGATATCGACATAGCCGCCTGCTTCCACCGTGACCGGCTGTCCGTCAACCATCACGTGGACGTCGCCCTTGAGATCCTTCTGCCAGCCGTCAAATTCCGGCGTTGAATTCCACAAATAGACACGGAGCGTGCCGCCCGCGCGGTTGATGATGTCCTCGCTCTTGAAATAGTGGAAATGGCACGGAAGGAACTGTCCTGCCTTCATGATCAGGAACTTCTCACAATATACCCTTCCTGTTTCCGGTCTGTCCTGCTCACCGTTGCGGATGGTGAACAGCACACATCCGACCTTGTCAAAATCGCCGGAATTGTAATCCGTCACATCCCAGCCCATCGCGACCTTGCGCATATAGGCAGTGGAATCCTTCTTATCCTCCCAGTCCTGCGGGGTCCAGTACGCAAAAGAGGGAAGCGCTACATGCATCTTCTCACACAGCGCAATAGCCCAGTCAATATTCTTGTCAATCAATGAACGTTTCATCTTCATCTCCTCCTTCGAAAAACTGTTGTATGGAAATTGTTATCAGGAACGGTTCCTTCCGTTGATCAGCATATCCAGCATGACGGTGCCGATGATGATCAGACCACGGATGATGGACTGCCAGTTCGCGTCGATACCGA
>ONVT01000179.1 GCA_900321365.1 uncultured Eubacteriales bacterium
GAGTAGTCAGTTGAGTAATTTTGACTACTGTTTGACTACTACAGGTTGCCGCAATATGCCACGATTTGCAGAGTTTGCACATTTTTTTGGTGAACGGTTAGTCGCCTAGAACCAAAATAACCTCGCATAAAGTGGCAAATCGTGGCATAAAAGGAGGTTTTATATAAATGATAAGAGTTTTATTTGTTTGCCACGGCAATATCTGCAGAAGCCCGATGGCTGAATTTGTTCTGAAAGATATGGTTCGGAAGAGGGGAGCGGAGAGGAAGTTCCACATTGAGTCCCGCGCGACTTCGTCGGAAGAGATCTGGGGTGGCAGGGGGAATCCGGTGTATCCTCCCGCGAGGAGAATTCTGGCGGAGCATGGAATTTCCTGCGAGGGAAAGGAAGCGCAGCGCCTGACGAAGGCAGACTATGCGGAGTATGATTACATCATCGGTATGGACCAGGAGAATATGCGGTGGATGCATCGTATGCTGGGCGGTGACCCGGATGGCAAGCTGTCTCTTCTGATGGATTATACGGACCGGCCGCGGTCGGTGGCGGATCCATGGTACACAGGGGACTTTGAGACGACCTGGCGTGATGTGGTGGAGGGATGTGAGGGACTCCTGGATAAACTGTTGTGACATCACGGATCTGTAGTATCGAAAGAGTCTGGGTTATGTACAGGTTCGGAAGCTTTTCGTCTGGAACACTCGAAGCCACTCGAAAGAAAAGGCCTCAAAAGAAAAGCAATGAAGCAATGATCTTATGAATGACAGAACGGAAGATTGAAGCTATAATAAACCAATGCCGGCTGAAGAAATGGAAACGGTGAGGACCTGATTTATGAAACCTGGCGATCCGGGCCTGAAAACTTTTTATCTGCTGGAGATCCTTATGGAGCGGACAGATGAGGATCATCCTCTGAACGGTACTGCCCTGGTAAAGATTCTGGAGAGTGATTACCAGATCCACGTTGATCGCACTACGGTTTATTCCCAGATCCGCAGGATTTCGGACGCGGGGGTGGATATCGTCTGCAGAGACGGCCGCAGCGGAGGCTATTATGTGGGCTCGAGGCAGTTTGAGCTTGCGGAGCTCAAGCTCCTGGTAGATGCCGTACAGTCCTCGAAGTTCATCACGCAGAAGAAGTCGGCTCAGCTCATCCGGAAGCTGGAGTCTCTGTGCAGCAGGGAGGAAGCAAAGCAGCTGGGCAGTCAGGTGACCATATTCAATCGTCCAAAGACGCCGAACGAGACCATCTACTACAACGTGGACATGATCCACAGCGCGATCTTCCAGAACCACCAGATCACATACCAGTATGTCGAGTGGACGATGAATAAGGAGACCGTGCCAAGGCATGGCGGGGCGTATTACAATGTGAGCCCTCTGCACCTGATCTGGGATGATGAAAATTATTACCTGATCGCATTTGATGAGGTCTCAAAGCAGATCCGGCATTATCGTGTCGACAAGATGCGGGATATGACTATCCAGGAGGATAAGAGAAGCAGCGAGGCACTGGAAGAAGAGATCGACGTTGGCGCATTTTCCCGAAAAACATTCGGAATGTTCAGCGGAGTCGATGTGAAGGTCTCGTTCCGGGGGAAGAGGCATCTGGCGGGAGTGATCCTGGACCGGTTTGGATCGGACATCTGGATGAGGCCACTGGATGAGGACACCTTCTCGGCGCAGGTGACTGTCACGGTGAGCAGGCAGTTTTTCGGCTGGATGACTGCGATCGGCCCGGATCTGACCATCACCGGTCCGGAAGAGGTAAAAGAGGAGTACAGAGCGTATCTAATGGAGATCCTGCGCGGGATGGAAGAGCCGGTCTGACCCGCATTACAGTTCGGTACGACAGTCAAAAACGTCAGAAAATCAGAAGAAAAGAAGAGGAAAAGGAGACTGAAAATGGCAAATCCGATAGAGCTGCTGAAGATGAAGGAGCGCCTGAAAATATTCCGGGAAGAGCATCCGAGAGTGTCCGCTTTTTTTCACTCGGTCAAAGAAGACGGACTGGAGCCGGGAGCGATCCTGGAATTGAAGGTGATACTGACTGACGGGCGTGAGAAGGTGGCAAATATCCGGCTGACGGAGAATGACATAGAGACGCTGAAGATGCTGGAAAATATTAAGCATAAGTGAATACTGCCGGCCGGATTGAATCAGATAACAACTGGTGTTTACAAAGGAGGAGGAGATATTCGTGCCTGAGGTACGGGAAAACAAGATGGGCGTACTGCCCGTGAAACGACTGATTATATCCATGTCCCTGCCGATGATGGTTTCCATGCTGGTGCAGGCGCTGTATAACATTGTCGACAGTATCTTTGTGTCGCAGATCAATGAGCAGGCTCTGACGGCGGTATCACTTGCATTTCCGCTTCAGAGCCTGATGATTGCGGTGGGCTCCGGAACAGGTGTCGGTATCAATGCGCTCCTGTCGAAGTCGCTCGGGGAGAGGAAGTATGACCGCGCGGACGCGGCTGCTAACAACGGGCTTCTTCTGATGGTCTTTTCCTCGATATTCTTTGTCTTTCTGGGGCTGTTCGTGTCGGAACCGTTTTTCCGGACGCAGACACAGACACAGTCCATTGTCGCGTATGGGTCGACCTACCTGCGCATCGTCTGCTCTCTGTCTTTCGGACTGATGTTCCAGATGACCTTTGAGCGGCTTCTGCAGTCCACGGGGCAGACCATCTACTCCATGATTTCTCAGATTACCGGGGCGGTCATCAATATCATCTTCGACCCGATCATGATCTTCGGTCTGTTTGGCTTCCCGAAGATGGGGGTTGCCGGCGCTGCCTATGCCACGGTTCTGGGACAGAGCATCGCCGCGGTCTGCGGACTGATCCTGAATAAAAAGAAGAACAGGGAGCTGCATCTGAGCCTGTCCGGAATGTTCCATCCGTCCAGGGAGGTGATCGGAAGAATATACTTTGTCGGAGTTCCGTCGATTCTGATGATGTCGATCGGATCGATCATGAGTTATCTGATGAACCGGATTCTGGTAGGATTCTCCGAGACGGCCGCTGCCGTGTTCGGAGTGTATTTCAAGCTGCAGAGCTTCTTCTTCCTTCCGATCTTCGGCCTCAATAACGGACTGATCCCGGTGCTTGCCTACAATCTCGGCGCGAAGCGGAAGGACCGGATCAACGAATCGCTGAAGTTCTCCTTTGTGATGGCTCTCTGCGTGCTGTGCGTCGGGACACTGTGCTTTGAGATCTTCCCCCGGCAGCTGCTGGGCATGTTTAATGCTTCGGAGAGCATGATGGAGATGGGTGTGGTCGCCATGCGCAAGATCGGGCTCCATTTCCCGCTGGCTGCGATCGGAATCATCCTTGGCTCTACCTTCCAGGCGTTTTCCAGGAGTTACTATTCGCTCGTGGTGTCGCTGTGCAGGCAGCTGGTCGCGCTGATCCCGGCAGCCTGGGCTCTGGCCGTGATTACCTCGGATGTGAACCAGGTCTGGTGGTGCTTCCTGATTGCGGAGGTTGTGTCGGCAGTGATCTCGGTCCTGTTTTATCGGAAGGTATACCGGGACGTGGTGGAACCGCTGTAAGTAGCATATTATATGTAACCTGAATTGAAAAGATGATGAACCGGCCGGGGCATTTTGCCCCGGTTTTTTCCGCTCTTTGTGCAGTCCTCCAAAATAAAGGTGAGCTGCCGTCCCAGCATTCTTCTGCGCGGATAATCGTGCTATAACCTTCCTATGTCACTTCTGCCTCGCGTGTAATCCCTGACACTGCTGTCTCATGGATACCGCGAAATCATTCCAATCCTCATTCTGCTGCCTTCAGCCAATAGCACAGACAGTACTGAGAAGGATTTTCAATTACTCTCCGGAGGGGATCATGAGAAGACCACGCGCTGTTATCACTGTATTCTTCTGCCTTCTGTGCATCGCATTCATGGCTTTTTGCTTCACGATTGTCGAAGCGGTCCGGTTCTCCGGAGCCCGTGCGCAGTGCGCGAATGCCACGTCTCTTGGACTGTGGTCGGTTTTTTCGGAATATGACAATATCCTGCTGGAGGATTACGGCCTGTTCGCCGTGGACGCGGCTTATGGAGGGGAACTGATCTCCAAAGAGCAGCTTACCGGAAAGCTGAGCGGTTATATAAAAGAGAACGAGGATGTCGCGTCTGAACTGAGCGGGAAGCTGCCCGGACTGCTGCTGGATCCGTGGAAGGTCTCGGCGGGGACGGTCACGGTTGATCAGTACGCTCTTCTCACCGACAGGGGAGGGGAATACTTCTATCAGCAGTGCGTGGAGTATATGGCAAAGACCGCCTGGTCGAATGCGATCGGGAAACTGAAGGATGCCTATCAGGATGCGCAGGGTCTTAAGCAGGCGGAAAGCGAATATGAGAAGAAGCGGAAGGAAGCAGAGGAAAAAGCGAAGGGGATTGACGGCGGCATCAGTGACGCAAGAAGAGAGCTGTCGACGGTCTCGGAGACCGCAGCTGACGGAACCGTTACGGTTCGGACAGATCCGGATGCCGAAGAGGCTGTCAGGAAGGCGGAGGAGGAGGGGAAGAAGCACGATCCGACAGATAAGATCGCAGACCTGAAGAACGGAAACCTTCTGAAGCTCACCTGCGGAAAGATCCGGCTGTCAAAAAAATCAATCAGCAGCAAGGAACTGTTTTCAAAACGCAGCGCGAACAGGGGTGTTCTGAGTCTGGATACGCCGCGTGGAGGAGTGGTGGACGATATGCTGTTTCGGGAATATCTGCTGGATCATTTCAGGAACTTTAAGGATGGACCCGGTGATGATGCCCTCCTGTATCAGGTGGAATATCTGATCGGCGGGAAGTATTCGGACCAGGACAACCTGAAGAAGGCGGTGAGAAGCCTGATCTTCCTGAGGGAGGCTTATAACTACGCGTTTCTCCTGACAAATGCGCCGCGCAATCAGGAGGCGACGGTTCTGGCGGAGCTGATCATCGGATGGACGGGGAATCCTGTCCTGGTGGCGGCGGTGAAGCATTCGATCCTGCTGGCGTGGGCATACGCGGAGAGCCTGTTCGATGCCCGGATTCTGCTCCATGGAGGGCGCATTCCACTGCATAAGACGGATGCGGACTGGCATGTCCCACTGAGTGCACTGATGAATATGAAAAATGAACTGAAGAAGGCGGATGCGGTTGCCGCGGGAGGCACAACGGGTCTTCAGTATGAGGACTATCTCAGGCTTCTGCTGAGCCTGACAGGGAACTCAACACTGAAAAAGAGAGGACTGGACCTGCTTGAACTGAATATGAAGACGGTATGCGGATGCCCTGCGTTCCGTGTCGACAACTGCGTGATCGGCATGACGGTGAAAACCGGATGGACGCTTCCGTCAATATTCGGAAGGGTTCCCGCCGCCCTTCTCGGGACCGGGAACCCTTCTTCAGCAATTTCAATTAACGGTGGATTTGCGTACCGCTGAAAGATGTTCAGGCGGTTTCATTCTCCTTTGCCCACATCTCATCGGCGTGCGGCGTCCAGTTTTTCGCATAGCTGGTACACTTGTCGCACAGATGCTCCGCCGATTCCGGGGACTGGAGGTCAGTGGAATGGGCGCCGGTCTTCGCGACCATCTCGGGCAGGATCTCCGGGTTCTCCAGCATCGGGCAGGGCCGGTACATGTTGTCGTTGAACGGCTGTCCGTCGTGATAGGCCATGAACAGCGGGCTGCGAAGAGCGTCGAGAAGCGACTTCTCACGGATGTTGGTATCCGAGTAGTGGATAAATACGCACGGATCGACATCGCCGTTCGCATTGATGTGCAGATACCTGCGGCCGCCGGCAATGCAGCCTCCGACGTACCTTCCGTCGTTCTGGAAGTCCATCATGAACAGGGAATTGTTATGGCGGAATTCATTGATGCGTCTGAACACCTCGATCCTCTGCTCCGGATTCGGAAGCAGGGTTACATCCGCGTCATTTCCAACCGGCATGTAATGGAAGTACCAGATGAAGAAAACGCCGTACTCGATCAGCTTGTTGAGGAACTCTGTCGAGGTGATGGAGTCATAGTTCTGGCTGGTGTAGCAGGCGGAGATGCCATAGAACAGCTTTCTTTCATGCAGCCTGCCCATCGCTTCTATGACGCGGTTATAGACACCTTCGCCGCGGCGGCTGTCCGTCGCCTCCTCGAAGCCCTCGAGGGAGATGGCCGGCACGAAATTCTTTACGCGGACCATGTCATCGGCAAATTCGTCGTCGATCAGGGTGCCGTTGGTAAAGCAAAGGAAGATGCAGTCACTGTGCTTCTCGCACAGGCGGATGATATCCTTCTTCCTGACAAGCGGCTCTCCGCCGGTGTAGATATACATGTAGATGCCGAGCTCTTTCCCCTGGCGGATGATGTCGTCGATCTCGTCATAGGACAGGTTCAGCTTGTTTCCGTATTCTGCCGCCCAGCATCCGGTACAGTGGAGATTGCACGCGGAAGTGGGATCAAGAAGCACCGCCCACGGGATGTTGCAGTTGTACTTCTCCCGGAGCTCTTCCTGAATCTTCCAGCCCTTCAGGTTGACGTTGAAAAAGAAATTGTTGATGATGGTCTTGACGACATCCCTCTCAACATCGAACAGGACATGCCTGACATAGGGGTAGTAGGCATGATTCGGATCGCTGATCGCATCCTTGATCGTCTGAATCTGGCTCGGAAAATGTCCGCCGGCAAATTTGTCGACCGCTTCCATGACCTTCATCATGTTCTTTTCCGGATTCCTGTAGACATAGTTTACAGCCTTGCTCAGGCCGAATTTTCCAAGACTTTCTTTGATATTCATACTTGCGTTCTCCCGATCAGCGGTATCTGAACTGTCGCATGAATTCATGCCAAAAATTCCTGTCATGAATTCCTGTCATGTGACAAGACCGCCAAATAATACTGCGTTGTTTCTAAAGCATTGCAATCAACATCTTAATTCAGAATCGCGTCCTTCGCAACTGAAACATTTCGAAGAATAAACAAATGAGGCAGATTGTATGCCTTATTGCTCAAAAAAGAATCCTCCGGAGAGTCCGGAGGAACTTTGTTTTGTTTTATCAGATATGCTCTGCCGGACTGCAGGCTGCCGGCAGAGTGCTTCTGAGGCGATTAATACAGGAACGAAGCGTTTGCATAGCCCCAGATGCCGTCGTAGCTGACAAAACGGTAGGTGCAGGGGGTACCGTTCA
>ONVT01000075.1 GCA_900321365.1 uncultured Eubacteriales bacterium
ACAGGCAGGGACTGGAGAAAGGAACCGGTATGCTATGGGACGAAGCCGGATGAACTGGCGTCCCTGATCCGGGAAAAGAAAGTTTTCCCCGGTGTGTTTACCGAAGTATTGCTGCTGTTCTTTGAGCGGGGGATCACCTGGATGGGAGGAATGTTCCAGGCGTCCTATCTGCCGATGTGGCAGGATGCGCTGGCCGCGGTGCTGGAGGAGGCGGGATGCGAAGCGCAGGCAGAGATCATCCGTGCCTATGACTGTACCGGATATGTCTGCGGGCCAATGTATGCACTCTACCGGGGCGATGGCTTCGCGACGACGGCAGGTCCGGTGGAACTGTGGAGGAATCCGGTTTCTTTTGAAAGGATCCGGGAACTGGTCCGTCAGACATCCCTTTGGGACGCGCATTTGATCGGTCTTTCCGAGATGTACTTTGACCTGACCCGCAGGGACGAGAGGGAAAGTGACTGGTACAGGAAGATCGCGGAAGAATTGTTCCGGGCTTATCCGGAGAATGTGGTGGCAGATGAAAGTAAATAAAACCGCATGGGTGGAAATCTCCGGGGACGCGCTTGCCTGGAATCTGGAGATGGTGCGCAGCCGGCTGAAAAAGGGAACCCGGATCTGCGCGGTGATCAAGGGAAATGCCTATGGGCATGGCCTGACCGGCGTCAGAAAGCTCCTGTCCGAGAGAGGGCTGGCGGAAATGATTGCCGTCGGGAAACCCGGCGAGATGCTGAAGATCTTTCGAAAGACGGAGGACGATGGAAGTGACGTACTGCTCCTTGGGATGTCAGAGGCGAAAGAGGTGGAGAGCCTGCTGAAAAAAGCAGGAGACCGGTCAAAGCGGGCGGTCTTTTCTGTTTACAGCATGAGGCATTTTCATGAACTGAATGATCTGGGCGTCAGGCTCGGGAGAAGACTGAGAGTGCATATCCGGGTGGATATCTGGGATTCCGGCATGGGACTGGGATATGCACAGTTTCAGGAGCGGGAGGAAGAACTGTTTTCTGCGGACGGTGTTGATGTATGCGGGCTGTACGGACACCTGTATTCCAGCTATTATGAAAAAAGGGAAGAGACCGCAGGAGAACTGCGCTCCTTTGATGCTCTGGTCAGCAGCATCCGTGAAGAATACCGCGCACGGCTGACTGTCCATGTTATGAATTCTTCCCTGGCCTTCAGCTTTCCGGAGTATTCCTATGACATGATCAGGGTGGGAACTGCCATGTACGGACTGATGTGCGGGGATGATGGATGTCTGAAACCGGTGATGAAAATCTGTGCGCGCATTTTTGACGTGCGGGAAATCGATGCGTCAACCCCTCTGTCCTACCAGCATATGGGCGGCGATGCAGGAACAAGGAAAATTGCCCGGGCCATGATCGGATACTGCGACTGTCCCCTGCTGCTCACACAGAAGGACGTGAGGGTTCGGATCCGCGGGAAGCTTTTTCCCCTGGCGGATGAGATCTGCATGGACAACCTCTGCATTGATGTGACGGGCAGTGAGGATGTGTCCGTCGGGGATACGGCCGTCCTGCTGGGAGAGCCGGGCGTGACAGATGACCGGATTGTCCAAAGAAATGACATGGACTATGTACATGCGGACTGGCTGAGCATGACAGCGGAAAGATTGGAAAAGGTATACTTATGAAAGCATCGATCAACCTGAAAAGGGCGGTCAGCCTGAAGAAGGCAGGAGCTGCGGGGACCATCGCACTGTGGGCGGTTCTTGTATCCCTGATTCTGTTTTCCGGCCGCCTGCAGGCCCGGGAGACGGAAGATTCGGTTCAGCCTGCGGCTTCTGCCGGTGAAACTGTCCAGTCGGAAGCTGTGCCTTCAGACAGTGAGACGGCGCCGGACATGAAAGAAGGAGAACCCAGGAAGCGGTTATGCGTTGTGTCCTATGATGAATACATTCCCTTCAGCCGCCAGCTGTACTATATTCTGACCGGACTCCAGGAGACAGGATGGATTGCGGAGGGCAGTATTCCTTTTACCGCACAGGAAATTGAGGATCAGAAAATCTATGTGGATGAAATGTACAAAACCCTGCAGGATACCGATCTTGGACCTTACCTGGAGTTTTCTCCTGACGCCTGCTATTACCTGGCCTATGAGGAGGAAGATGAGATTGCCGCGGATCTGGAAAAGAGAGTGGAAGAAGGGGAGATCGACCTGATTATAACGACAGGAACCAGCGCCGGCGTCTTTGTGAAGGATCTGAATCTTCCGGTGCCGATGATTGATTTTTCCGCAACGGATCCGGTAGCCTCCGGAATCATCGACTCCGCGACCGAAGGGAGCGGGAATCCCAATGTATGGGCACAGGTTGAGCCGTCTCTTCCTTTGAGACAGCTGAAGTACTATCATTCGATCAAACCGTTTGACCGCCTGGGCGTGATCATTTACGGAGATGAGACCATCTCCGGCGTGCCGGATATCGAACAGTCGGCGAAGGAGATTGGGTTTTCGCTGGCGAAGTACAATATCGAGGAGCAGCCGAGGGAGACGCCGGAAGAGAAAGAAAAGTACTACGAACTGGTGGAAGAAAAGATCCGGCAGATGGCGGAAGAAGAAGATATCGATGCATTTTTCCTTACCGTAGACCTGATCAATGACATGGAGTACCTGATGCCTCTGCTTTCCCATTTTTATGACAAGGGAATACCGGTATACCTGATGGATGACGTGTCTGTCGTAGAGGCCGGCGCACTGATGCTGATCTCGGCCAATGACATGGAAAACGTAGGGCGGTTTGTCGCGGATGTCATCGCCAGAGTCCTGAACGGAGCCGAGGCGGGAAGTCTGCCCTGTGTCTACACAAGCGCACCCAGTATCTATGTGAATTATGACATTGCCAGAGAGATTCAATATCCTTTGCGCTTTGAGTTCCTGGCCGCCTGTGACCAGATATTCACATCGGAAAGTGAGCAGTCATGAGAAAGAGAAAAGATACCTGGATCTATCTGGTGATCCTGCTGGTGGTGGCGGGACTGTCCATAGTCTTTGTCTCCATTATGGGCTATCTGAATTACCGGACATCCGCTCTGGCGCTGGAGGAACAGGTCATTACCAGGATTGAGAAGGATGCCGTGACCGATCTGGAAACAGCCATCGGTTTCGGAAAGAGCTTTCAGAACTATTATGGAATGGAAGATGTTTTTGCCTCATTCAACAATCAGGTTGAGGGGAGCGTGCCGTTTGTTCTGGGAGCGGACGGGGAACTTCTGTACTGCGACTCAGCCGTGGGCGGGGAAGGAAGAGAAGCGGTTGAGGCATTCCTGACGACCCGGGAATTTGAAAAGCTCTATCCGAAACTGTCCGAAAACGGGGGCGGAACTGCGAAGAAAGACCGGACAGAGGTGATCCTTACAGCAATTCATCAGGAAGAGGAGGTCATCGGTTATTTCGGCTGTCTGTATTCTGAGCGCATTTTTGATGACAGTTTCCGGAATGTACGCAGAAGCATCATTGTTCTGTCGGTGATCATTGCTGTTTTGGAAGGCGTGATCCTGACGGTCTTTGTCAGAATTATCAGGTCTGACCGCTGGAGGGCGGGTCATCGCAGAAACTCCGACCGTCTCTTTGAGAAACTGTCCATTGTGCTGATTATGGGCGCTTCCATCCTTCTTCTCTCCGGGCTGTCGATCAACAGTTTCCAGAAAGATTACCTGGAGAAAATGGAGGATTCCGTTCAGATCTCCATGGTCAGCCTTGAGGATACCATTCGCCGCGTCAGGGAGCAGGGAGTGGACCTTCGGACTGTGGATGATCTGAAGGAATACATCGGGGACAGAGTTTCTTCCCTGACGACGGTGCGGTCGGTCCGCGTGACCGATCAGATCATGGAGTTTACCAGGACGGATGAGGAGTCGGAACTTCTGTCTTATGTCATTGACGTAAATGAGGAAGACGGGACCAGTCTGTTCCTGGAAGCGGAGCTGTCGGGAGAGGCGGTTCAGCGGGAGATGAGGGGCATTGTGCTGGTGCTGGTCTCCACGATGTTCATCCTGCTGATCTTCGTATTTGAGCTGAACAATCTGGTCGAGCTGCTCGTTGCGAAGACCAGCGGCAGAGGGGATCGGGAAAGCAGCTTCTCAGAGAAACAGATCGGAACCGCCCTGCGGTTTACCGGCTTTCTGTGTTCAACAGCAGAGTATATGTGTGTTCCCTATGCAGCGATGCTGATCAGGGAGAGCGGGGAAGCCCTGTTTGGCCTGTCTGTCGGAATGACGGCTGCGCTGCCTCTGACAATGGAAGGTCTGACCCAGATGGCGGCCATGCTGCTTCTTCCCCGCTTTGTGAAAAAGAGCGGAGTCCGGATTACGCTGGTACTTTCCACTGCGCTGATGATTTTCTGCAATGTGACGGCCTTTGCCGTGGGAGGCGCTGCGGTCATTGTCCTTTGCAGAGCGGCGGCAGGTGTCGCGTATGCCGGATTTAAGCAGGTTTCCAATTTCCTGATCACGAAGGGGTACGATACGGAACTTGGAAAAAGCGAGAACATTTCCCAGGACAATGCCGGCCTGCTGGCCGGAGCGACCTGCGGAGCCGGTCTGGGCGCAATCCTTTCGGCCAATGTCGGATATGCGATGACATTTGTCTTCTCGGCATGTTTTTTCGCGGCTTACCTGCTGGCAACGCTTTTCCTCCTTCCGTGGAAGGCATTAAAGAAGAGGAAGGCGCTGGCGGAAGAGCCCCGGAAGCCTGTACGGCCTGCGGATATCAGGCGGATGATTTTCTCCGGAGAAATGCTGTTCTATATCCTGGTGATCGGGATCCCGCTGAATATCGGCGTTATGCTGTGCGTGACGCTGATTCCGGCGATCTGTCAGACGAACGGAATCTCTTCGGTTCTGCTGAGCTACTGTTACATCGCAAATGGAATTGCCGGAATCTATATCGGACCCGCGCTGGTTTCAAAAGCCAAAAAGTATTTCGGACTGCCGGTTTCCATCTCGTTTGCCTTTGCCCTGACAGCAGCAGGAATCTTTATTCTGCGCCTGCCGCCGCTGGTTATGATGCTTGTGGTAACCAGCATGATTCTTGGTTTTCTGGACGGGTTTGGCACGCCGATGTGCACGAATCAGTTCATGGAGCTTCGCGTGGTCAAAACTGCGGTGGATGAATCCACTGCGCTGATCTTTTCTGTCGTACTGTCCTATGTACTGCTGACTTTTGCACCTGTGATAGCAGAACTGCTGCTTCTCCCGGGGAAGGGCGCCTTCTCGCCGATGATGATTGGTGCTGCAGTATACGCAGCAGCCGCAGTATTTGTATTCTTTTTCCGGAGGAATGGCAGGCAGGAAGCAGGCTGACAGGAATCATCGAAAGAGAACATCTTTGTTTTACAGAAGCCGTATCAGGCATAAACTGGTGAGGAGCTGTATTTTGGTATAAATCGGTGTTTGGAGGAGATGGGACAATGGATGAGAGAAGGGAAATCCGAAGAATTACTTGATATATGTTTCAGGTAGAGCAATATATATACCAAACCAAGGAGGTATAGATATGCTCTATGTAAAACATGTC
>ONVT01000025.1 GCA_900321365.1 uncultured Eubacteriales bacterium
AACCTGCCAGTCGATGTATGGAAGAATCTCGCTGAGATAATCCCCGCCGGAAGCGCAGAACACCGCGTCGACCGCGTCCAGTGCAAACAGGCTCATCAGTTCGCCGGCTCTCTCACGCGCATTTCCTCCCCGAAGATCGTCCACGCGCACATGTTCGGTTTCCCATATTTTCCAGCCCTGCGCTTTCAGAACCTTCAGGCTGGCATCAAAGCTCTCAATTTTGTGGCCGACACCGGCGCTCGGAGCGCAGATTCCGACCGTTGCATTTTCTGAAAGAAACTTAGGATAGATCATGGAGGATTCCTTCTTTCGTTGTTGCACAGTTCCTGACGAGGATTTCTGACACGTCTTTATGTAATCCGCTTTCTCGTATGCTGTTCCAGAGCCCGGTTCACCTGCGTGGTGACAGGACTGAAGTACAGCAGGCAGACCAGGACGCAGTAGATGGGCGTCTGAACCAGGAACTGTGTCGCTCTTGTCGGAAGGATCGCGTACAGGCTGTATCCGTTGAACCAGACCAGCGCGGCGGTCGTGACGAAAAGCGTGCATACGACGCAGGCGATTATGGTACCGACGATGAGCCGCCAGACGGTGCTTTTCTTCGGGAGGGGATCCGGGAGATTGTACTGCGGCGGGACAAAAAGCGCCGGAATGACGCCCCACAGGATCGCGGCAAGGGTAATCAGCGGGTTCACCGCGTAGCCCTGGATCAGGCAGCCAAGCAGGTCGCTTGCCAGTCCGCACAGTGCCCCGGCAAACGGACCGAACCACAGTCCGGCCATGATTCTGGCGATTACGCCCAGCTGGATGCGTCCGAATCCTCCGATGTTGATCGCGAGAAACCGGGACAGGATGAGATAGATGGCCGTAAGAGCGCCCAGACAGACAAGCGTGTAGGTGCACCAGACGGTGCGGTATCGATTCCTGAAACTCATAACACTCCTTTTTTGAAAAACAAAAACACTTTTCCGTAATAGTAACAGAGTATTCCTCAAATCGGAACTGAAATGTCATAAATTTTCAAAAAACACGTTATCAGGCCATGTTATTATGCTATAATCTGAACAAGTATGGAACTCAGTTGCGGGGTGGGCAGCAAAAGTTATTCATTTAGGAGAGAACGCTTTGAACTGGAATCCACATGTAACAGGTATTCATGATCTGAAGATCAGCGGTTTCGTTCCTCACTCGGATGTCACAAAAGACGGCATCCTGTTTTCTGTTGTTGTCCCGGAGGGCGCAGCGGCGAGCCTGCTATTGTATGAAAAAGGCTCGGAAGAAGTCAGGTGCGAGATTCCGTTTCCCGAGGAGCCTGCCCTGGGCAGGGTGTTCGCGATGCTGGTATCCGGAATCCCGGCGCAGGATCTGGAGTACAATTATCTGATCAACGGAAAGGTTGTGACGGATCCTTCCGCGCAGGTTGTCACAGGACTTGAGCGGTATGCGGATCCCGGCGTCAGGAGGGAGCATCAGATCCGCGGCGCATTTCTGAATCCGTCCTTTGACTGGGGAGAGTCGGAGAAACGTCTCCGGATTCCCTTCAGCGAATCGGTTTTCTATGAGCTTCATGTGAGAGGATTCACGAAAAGCCGCTCGTCGAAGGTGAAGCACCGCGGGACATTCCTTGGAATCACGGAGAAGATTCCCTATCTGAAAGAACTGGGCATCACGGCTCTCGTGCTGATGCCCTGCTATGAGTTTGACGAGGTCATGCCGAACGACGCCCGTAGCGGATGGAGACCGGAAGGGCTGCGGGAGCTGGTCGCCGGCGCCTCGCTTCCCGCGTCGGCACTGACACCGCCTAAGGCGGTCCTGCCGCAGACGGGAACAGATGGCGCCCAGCAGGGCGTTCATGCCGGGAAGCAGACTGCGCCTTCCAGGAAGGATCCCTCCCTGAAGCAGGAGACGAGGATCAATTACTGGGGATTCGGTCCCGGGTGGCTCTTCGCGCCGAAGCGGTCCTACTGCGCGGGCGACTCGCCGGCGGACGAATTCCGTACCATGGTGAAACTGCTCCATGAAGCCGGTATCGAGGTGATCATGGAGATGAGCTGTCCGGAAGGCACGGATCCTGCCTACATTCAGGCCTGCCTTCTGTGGTGGCGTGAGATCTACCATGTGGACGGATTCCTCATGCTTGCCTCCCAGGACGATGTGAACTCGGTAGCCAGGAGCCCGGCCCTGAGTGACGTGAAGCTGATCTCTGATTACTTTGATACCCGGCGCATGTATCCAAAGGGACGGCCGTACCGGTTCCGGAATCTTGCCGAGTACAATGTCGGCTTCCGCTATGACGCGAGGAAGTTCCTGAAGGGAGACTCGAACTGCCTGCAGTCCTTTGTCTCCAGATGCCGCTATAATCCGAAGGACGCGGGCGTCATCAACGCGATCGCGGGCCATGACGGTTTCACGCTTTACGATCTCGTTTCCTATAATGACAAGCACAACGAGGCGAACGGAGAGAACAACCGCGACGGCGCGCTGAACGAGTACTCCTGGAACTGCGGCGTGGAGGGCGCGTCGAGGAAACGTGAGATCACGCGCCTGCGCATGCGCCAGATGAAGAATGCGCTCGCGATGGTCATGCTCGCCCAGGGCACGCCGATGATCACGGCGGGCGACGAGATGCTCAACAGCCAGGGCGGCAACACGAATCCGTACTGTATCGACAGCGAAGTGAGCTGGGTACAGTGGACAACATCAAAGGACGCGGCAGAGCTGTGCGGCTATGTGAAGCAGCTGATCGGGTTCAGGAGGATGCATCCTCTTCTTCACCAGAAGGTGGAGCTGACCGGTTCGAGCCTGGGGGGATTCTTTCCCGACTTTTCCTGCCACGGATCCAATGCGTGGTTTGCCTCCTTCGACCAGCAGGAGCGCAGCGTCGGAATGATGTACTGTTCCCAGAATCCGGACCGCGAGGCGATTCTGAGGAAGGAAACCGAACTGAGAAAGGCGGCAAGGAAAAAGAAGACGGCTCTGTCCGGCTCCGCCCTGACAGAAGATTCCAGGGAGTTTTATCTGTATGTCGCCTACAACTTACACTGGGAAAAAAGGAACCTGGCGCTTCCGGTCCTTCCTGCGGGAAGGGAGTGGCAGGTGGTGATCGATACTTCCGTGGACCGTTTTTCCGATGAGAAAGAAGCCTGCAGGTGCGGCACACAGGAAGAGAAGGCCAAATGCGTCGAGATGCCCGGCAGATCAATCCGTGTGCTGGTTGGATAACCGCATAGATCAGTATCTGTATGTCGGAGATTATCAGCGGTTGGAGAACCGGTGTAACAGATGAGACAGATGGCAGGCCGGACAGAGAACGCAGGGAATTGCTATGGTACAAAACGCGAAGATCCTGGAGCCGGAGATTCGGAAACCGGAGATCAGGGATACGGTGATGCGGGAAGCAGTGATCATGGATCAGGGAAAGGTAGTATTCCGTACACAGGCTCCGGAGACGGAGCCGGGGCGCTATGAAGGGCAGAAGTCGGACGGCAGGATTACGCTGAAGAAGGCCGCCGGTCATCTGGCAACGGTATTCCATCACAAGAGGCTGGTGGCGGAGGGCTGTTTCCATGTAGGACTGTACCGCCAGGGACTTTTCCATGACCTGTCCAAGTTTCAGCCTGCCGAGCTTCTGAACGGTTTCCGGTACTATCAGGGCGGAAAACAGAGCCCGAACAACGGAGAGCGTGTCATGAAAGGATACTCGGAGGCATGGATGCACCATAAGGGCCGCAACCTGCACCACTACGAGTACTGGACGGACTATAACATCGAAGCGGCAAAGAAGGGAGATTATCCGGTGCAGCCGGTGCAGATGCCCAGGCAGTATGTGGCGGAGATGCTGATGGACCGGATCGCCGCCTCCAAGACCTATATGAAGGAGAGGTACACGGATGCTTCCCCGCTGGAGTACTACCGGGGCGGAAAGGCAAAACGGCTGATGCATCCCGTGACCGCAGCAGAGCTGGAGCGGATGCTGACGATCCTGGAGAAAAAGGGCGAGAAGGAGTTCTTTCGTTTTGTGAAGGATTATTATCTGCGCGGGGGCAGCATGACGAGAGATGCGAGCCCGGGTACGCAGACCGGAGCACAGACCAGTACAGCTGTGATGGATTCAGACAATCAGAATGCATAAAGAAACAGATATCCAGGTCCCATGACCTGTCAGGGACAGGAGCACAGTAAGGAAATACAGAAACAGGAGACAGAAAAGACATGAACAAAGATCAGAAGGTACTTTACAGCGGCATGCAGGCGACCGGGAACCTGACACTCGGCAATTATCTCGGAGCCCTGAAAAACTGGGTGGGACTGGCGGATGAATACGAGTGTTACTATGGCGTGATGGATCTGCATTCACTGACGGTGCGTCAGGATCCGGCTCAGTTCCGCGCACACGCGAAAGAGCTGATGATGCTCTATATTGCTGCGGGAATCGATCCGGAAAAGAATGTCCTGTACCTTCAGAGCAGCGTTTCCTGCCACGCGGAGCTGGCATGGATCCTCAACTGCTTTACCTACATGGGTGAGCTGCAGCGCATGACGCAGTTCAAGGACAAGTCCGCAAAGCACGCGGACAATGTCAACGCAGGCCTGTTCACCTATCCGGTCCTGATGGCGTCAGATATTCTTCTGTATCAGGCGGATGTCGTCCCGGTCGGAAAGGATCAGCTGCAGCACCTGGAGATCACCCGTGATATCGCGCAGCGTTTCAACAGCATTTACGGAGATGTGTTCACGATTCCTGAGCCATATATCGGGAAGATCGGCGCGCGTGTCATGTCGCTTCAGGATCCCTCCAAAAAGATGTCAAAGTCCGATGAGAACCCGAACGCGTCTATCTATCTGATGGACGATCCGGATACGATCCGCAGAAAATGCAAACGTGCCGTAACGGACTCCGAGGCGACAATTGCCTATCGTGACGAGCAGCCCGGCCTGAAGAACCTGCTTGATATCTACTGCGCCTGTACGGAAAAAACACCGGATGAGGCAGTGAAGGAGTTCTCCGGATGCGGCTACGGCCAGGTCAAGGAAGCTCTGTCCGAGGCAGTGATCGGCGTCCTGTCGCCGCTGCAGGAGAGGGTGAAGGAGCTGAAGAAGGACAAGGGTTATATTGAAGGCGTAATGAAGACCAACGCAGAGCGGGCGTATTATGTCGCGAACAAGACGCTCCGGAAGGTAAAGAAGAAGGTCGGCCTGACCGACCTGCGCTGAGTCAGGAGACATGGTGCGCGGACGAGGCGCCGGCACGCTTCAGGTTTTCGATATAGCTCCGGCCAAGGTCAGTCAGCTCGACGCGCGCTTTTTTGATGTAGCCGATCGTCATCCGGTCCTTACTCTCGAGAGGGACCGCGACGTACTCGGAACCGTTCAGGTCCTCCGTGATGATGCCGGAGCACAGTGTGAACGCGTCCAGTCCGACCATGAGGTTCAGCAGGGTCGCGCGGTCGTCCGCCTTGATTACCTTTTTGTATTCATAAGTGCTCAGAACCTCCTCGGCAAAGTAGAAGGAATTGTAATCCCCCTGCTCAAAGGAAAGGCAGGGATAGGGCTGCAGTTCCTCGATGGAGATGGTCTTCTTTTTCGCAAGAGGATGCTTTCTGCACAGATATACCGAGATGCTGCAGTCGAAGAGAGGGTGGAATTCCAGCCCGTACTCATGGAAGATCTTCGTGAGGGCTTCCCGGTTGAAATCATTCAGATACAGAACGCCCAGTTCACTTTTCATGTTGCGCACATGGCTCATGACCGTGTGCGTCTTTGTCTCATGGATTGCGAATTCGTAGTTCTCCAGACCAAATTCATTCGCGGTCTGGATGAAGGCCTTTACTGCGAATGAATAGTGCTGCGTGGAAACCGAGAATTTCGTCCTGCGCGAGGTTCTGTCGATGAACCGCTCCTCCAGCATTCCGTACTGGGCGATGATCTGCCTGGCATACCCCAGAAACTCCTCCCCGTCCTGCGTGATGGAGATTCCGCGGTTTGAGCGCAGAAAAAGGGTAAGGCCGAGTTCCTTCTCCAGTTCCCGGATTGTACTGGAAAGCGAGGGCTGAGTGATAAAGAGCCGGTGGGCGGCTTCGTTCATGCTGCCGCTGTCTGCGACCGTGACGGCATATCTCATCTGCTGAAGTGTCATGGCATATCTCCTTCAGACTTCGCAGCGGTTTAAGGCGCGGCGAAGAAGACTGGCTGTTTACAAAAAGCGTACCACAACCATAAGAGTTATGCCACCGGAAAACAGTTCCGGCGGAAAGGGAGTATTAATATGAGGATATTTCACAGAAAGGAATCCTCTGAGGGGGAGAATTATGATACGGATACCGTGTCTGCCGCGGAGAGAAGCTCATTTTCGAAAAAGACAAACCTGATCGCGAGTCTTCTGTTCGGCGTCCTGATGGTGATGGTATTCCTGCCGGTTCTGCTTGTCCTGATCGTGTCCATCTCTTCGGAGCAGAGTGTGACACAGGCAGGGTACAGTTTTTTCCCGACAGCCTTCTCGCTGGACGCATGGCGCTATGTGCTGCGTTCGGGCGGATATCTTTCCCGCTCTGTCCTCAATTCCCTTCTTATCACGACCGCAGGGACACTGCTGGGCCTGGTTCTGATGTGCCCGATCGCCTACGCCCTGTCCAGAAAACAGTTTTCTTTCAGACGGGGAATCCTGATCTTCCTGATGATCCCGATGCTTTTTTCAGGCGGCCTTGTCTCGACCTATATGGTCAACACGCAGATTCTGCATCTGCAGAACACTTATCTTGCGCTGATCCTGCCGGGGCTGTGTTCCACCTGGTTCATCATGATCCTGCGCAATTATTTTCAGACAGCAGTGCCGGATGAACTGATCGAAGCGGCCATGATAGACGGCGGAAAACAGCTGCAGATCTTCTGCAGAATCGTCGTGCCGGTCGCGAATCCGGTCATTATGACCGTGGCGCTGTTTCAGATCTTTGAATACTGGAACAGCTGGTATCCGTCGCTTCTGTATCTGGACAGCAACCATACGGAGCTGTATCCGCTCCAGTATGTGCTGGTGAATATGCAGAGAAGCATCGACACGCTCGCGAAGGATTCCCAGTTTGTTTCCGGCATGCAGACATACGTTCCGCCGGCCGTCACGGTACGGATGGTACTGGTCGTGATAGCGATACTGCCGATCCTGGTCATTTTCCCCTTCTTCCAGAGATTTTTGAAGAACGGACTGACCGTCGGCGCAGTGAAGGGGTGAAAACGGATGAACTACAGAAAAGAAGTATGCCCCTGCCGGAAGTCCCGTGGCCTGACTGGCGCCTCGATCCTGCGCCGGGTCGCGCTTATCATGCTGATGCTGGTCATGATCGGTGTTCTTTCGGGCTGCAGTTCGGGAAAGAATGCCTCGAAGCTCCGGTGGGTCACCTATTCGGATGCCGGAGCGCCGCTGGATGCAAAGGAGGTCATCGACGCGGCGAATGCCGTCTCAAAGGAGAAAATCGGCCTGGAAGTCAGCCTGGAGTATCAGCCGGTTGAGAAGCTGAATCTTCTGATGGCTTCCGGAGAGTATTACGACATGGTATTCACAAGCTCCTGGGTGAACAATTTTGACAAGAACGCGGAGGCGGGGCTGTACTATGACATTACGGACCTGGTTCAGACCGAGACGCCGGCCCTCTATGAATCCATCGGAAAGTACTGGGACTGCGCGAAGATCAACGGGAGGATCATGGGGATCCCCATCCTGAAGGACATGGGCGCGGAGGATATGTTCCGTCTCAACTCAGACTACTATGAGGGAGAGAAGGGCATGGAGATCCCGGAGCGCATGGACGGGATGGAAGCGGTGGAGCCTTATCTGAAAGCGTATAAGGAAGACTATCCGGACAAATACCCGCTGGCGATGGATAAGGCAGGCCCCGCCGGATACATGAATTTTGTGGAGAAGATCGCGGGCGGAATCATCGTGATTCCGTATGAACAGGACACGGAGATTCCGCAGGCCATGGCGCTCTGGGACTGTGAGCAGGTGATGAACCGGTTCCGTACGCTTCACAGATGGTACGAGGCGGGCTATATCCATCCGGACGCGGCTACCATCGATTCCACCACTTCCGACAAATCGATCCCGGTCCGGTTCGGCGTCGCGTGGAAAGGGTACATGGGTTACTCTGATCCGGAAGTCTGGGGATTCAATGTAAAAACCTCGACCTATGAAGGGCCGTTCCTCTCCAGGCAGAGCGAGCAGGGCGCCATGATCGGCATATGCGCGGCGTGCAGCGAGGAGAGGGTGATCGAATGCCTGAAATACATCGAGCTGCTGAGCACGGACCGGAAATTCCGGGACATCCTGGCCTACGGCATCGAGGGAAAGCATTTTAACTATCTGGAGAACGGGACGGTTCTTACGACCCAGACCGGTATTGACCGGTATCCGGTCAGCCTGTATCAGACCGGCTCTGTCGTGAATGCGTCAGTGGCTTCCATCAGCGAAGACATCCTTGCAGATCCGGATCAGTGGAAAAAGGTATTCGAAGAATATGACACGGAGGGCATCTACAGCCAGACCCATGGGTTTTACTATGATATCACCCGGAAGGAAGACATCATCACGGCCCTGCAGGCGATCTACAGCGATTACTCGACAGAACTGCGCACCGGCACCAGCGATCCGGATAAAGTGATGCCGGAGATGCGCAGACGGATGGAGGCGGCCGGCTTTGATGAGCTGCTGGAGGACGTGCAGAGCCAGATGAATGAGTGGTTCGCAACGGGACACTGAGTTCGTCAGATGAATATGTGGTTCGCTGTGGTACATTGATACCGGCAGATATTTTCTTACAGGAACCGGGCTGACCATACGCCGGATAACTTGTGTTCAGAGGGGAGCGGCATCTGTGATGAAAAGAGAACATGACAGGAAACTTCACAAAACCTGTCAGACAGAAAAATCTGGAAAGAAGACCTCAGGCAGGAGGGCAAAATGGCATAAGAGCAGCAGGGAACTGCTGTGGATGTCGCTTCCGGCGATCATCTGGTATGTGATCTTCTGTTATCTGCCTCTGTTCGGCATCTTCTTTGCCTTCAAAAAGTTTACGCCCATACCGGGGGAATCTCTCCTGAAGAACCTGTTTGTCAACAGCCCGTGGGACGGACTGTCAAACTTTTCCTTCCTGATCAAGTCCTCCGAGATGTCCAGGATCCTGTTCAACACCCTGTTCTACAACGTGGTCTTTCTGGTTCTCGGGATTGTGATTCCCGTCATTCTCGCGGTATTTCTTGTGGAACTCCACAGCAGGTTCTTCTCAGGGCTTGTGCAGATGGTGATGATCCTCCCGTATTTCCTGTCCTGGGTTATCGTGGGATATTGTCTCTACGGTTTTCTCGCCACGGATGAGGGACAGGTGAATCATATTCTGAGGATGTTTGGGGCGTCCGCCATACAGTGGTATCAGTCTCCCGGATACTGGCGCGTGATCCTCATCCTTGTAGAGATCTGGAAAACGACCGGTTACGCGATGGTGATCTATGTGTGCGCGATTACGGCGATTGACCGCTCGCTGTATGAGGGGGCGAAGCTGGACGGCGCCACATTCTGGCAGCGCGTGCGCTATGTCACGCTGCCCATGCTCCGGCCGACCATTGCCACGATCTTCATATTGAGAACCGGCAGCATTCTGGCATCGGACTTCGGCCTGTTTTACCAGGTTCCCATGGATTCCAATTCTCTTCAGCCGGTGACGCAGACGCTGGACGTGTATGTATATAAGGCGCTGATGACGCAGGCGAACTTCAGCTATTCCGCTGCGGCTTCCTTCCTGCAGAATGTGGTCGGATGCGTGCTCCTCGTGATCGCGAACGCGGTGATCAGGAAGCTTGACGAGGACAGCAGTCTGATGTGAGATACCCTTGACTGGTTGCAGGAAAAGAAGTAACTTATAGAAACCCGGATATTGCCGGGCAGAAGGGAAGAAGATCCTATGAGTGAAATTGAAGTCAGACATTTATCGAAGACATTCACGCAGAAAGACCTGACGGTCGATGCGCTGAGCGACATCAACATCAAGATTGAGAAGGGCGACATCTACGGAATCATCGGCATGTCCGGCGCCGGAAAGTCAACACTTGTCCGCTGCCTGAATTACCTGGAGAGACCGACGGATGGCCAGGTCATCGTCCGCGGGCAGGAGATGGGGGCGCTCAGTGAGAAGGAGCTCAGACAGGCCCGGATGAAGATCGCGATGATCTTCCAGTCGTTCAACCTGCTCCAGCAGAAGAATTCCATCGACAACATCTCATTTCCGTTGAGGATACAGGGAAAGTCGAAGAAGGAGGCCCGGGTGCGGGCGAAGGAACTGCTTGGAACGGTCGGACTGGCTGACAAGGCGAAGAGCTATCCCAGCCAGCTGTCAGGCGGACAGCAGCAGAGAGTGGCCATCGCAAGGGCGCTTGCCTGCGATCCGGACATTCTTCTGTGCGATGAGGCGACCAGTGCGCTGGACCCGCAGACAACCGAACAGATCCTGCAGCTGATCCGGGAGATCAATGAATCACTGGGTCTTACGATCGTGATCATCACCCACCAGATGTCTGTGATCCAGAAGATCTGTAATAAGGTCGCGATCATAGAGAACGGGCATCTTGTTGAGGAGGGAATGGTGGCCGATATATTCGCCCATCCGAAGTCCCGCGCTGCGAAGGAACTGATCCTGCGCGATGCACACAGTGATTCCCATCCGCTGATGGATCCGATCGATGAGATTACCGAAGGGACGAAGATCCGTATCGTCTTCACCGCTAATTCCGCCTTTGAGCCGGTTGTTTCCAACATGATCCTCAAGTTTGGCCAGCCGGTGAATATCCTGAAGGCGAATACGAAAAACGTCGGCGGTGTAGCGAAGGGTGACATGATTTTGCAGCTTCCCGTTGACCGGGAGACACGTCTGCAGATGGAAGATTATCTGAAGGAAAGAGGACTTGAGGTTGAGGAGGTGACGAACTGATGGACAGCAAGACAGTAATGCTGCTCTTGAACGGTTTGGTCGAGACCGTATATATGACGCTGGTGTCCACGGCGCTCGGATACCTGATCGGACTTCCGATCGGAATCCTCCTGACCGTGACGGACAAGGAAGGAATCCACCCGAACGCGCTGGTCTACCGTATCATGGATGTGATCATCAACATCATGCGAAGCATTCCGTTCCTGATCCTCCTGATCCTGCTCATCCCGTTTACCAGGTTCCTGGTGGGAAAGAGCTACGGAACCACGGCCACCATCGTTCCGCTGGTGGTGTCGGCAGCGCCCTATATCGCGCGTATGGTGGAGTCCTCCCTGAAGGAGGTCGACAGCGGCGTGATTGAGGCGGCACGCTCCATGGGAGCGAGCAACCCGGCGATCGTGTTCCGTGTCCTTCTGGTAGAGGCAAAGACATCTCTGATTACCGGCGCGACCATCACGCTCGGCACGATCCTCGGATACTCCGCCATGGCGGGTACCGTTGCCGGAGGCGGACTTGGCGACATCGCGATCCAGTATGGATATTACCGCTGGAAGACTGACATCATGCTGATTACCGTCGCAATCCTGGTCGTCCTGTTCCAGATCTTCCAGATGGTCGGAATGAAAATCGCGAGCGCGCTGGATCATAGAAAATAGAAGATTTGCGACAGGTCCTGAGACCTGAGGCAAAAAAGGAGGGAGAAGCTTTCCGCTTCTCCCTCCTCTGTTGCAATATGCAAACGAAGAACACGCCGGTGTTTTGCTTTTCTGCACACCATATTTGTGGCCCGAAGCCAGTCTTTCAAGGCGCTGGCTTCAGGAGGCAGATCCCCGGCTTTACACAGTTTACTCTGCTTCGGTCTCAGCCGCGGCAACCTCGCCGTCGAAAGGAACAACCGCTCCGGAATATTCTTCGTTGATGAATTCAACGATCTCGTCGCTCTTGAGAACCTCAACCAGAGCCTGGATCTTCGGATCGTCCTCATTTCCTTCCTTGACCGCGATGACATTCACATACTGCTGGATCGCGTCGGAATCCGCTGCCTCAACCGCAAGGGCGTCGGTTCCCGCGTTCAGGCCGGCTTCCAGAGCGTAGTTTCCGTTCAGGACCACGAAGGAAACCTCATCGATGTGGCGGGCGACCTGCGCTGCCTCAAACGGCTCGATATCAAGGTTGTAGGGATTGTCGGTGATATCCTCCGGGGTCGCGGTGATTCCGGCTTCCGGATCAAGGGTGATCAGTCCCTGGGCCTCGAGCAGAAGAAGAGCTCTCGCCTCGTTGGTGGTGTCATTCGGAACGCCGATGGTGTCGCCGTCTTCCACGTCGTCCAGGCTTTCCTTCTGGCCTGCATAGATTCCGAAGGGCTCATAGTGGATCTCACCGGCGTCTACCAGATGGGTGCCCTGCTCCTCATTGAAAGAATTCAGATAATTGATGTGCTGGAAATAGTTCGCGTCCATCTCGCCGGACTCGACAACATTGTTCGGGAGAACATAATCCGCAAAGACCTCGATCTCAAGATCATAGCCCAATTCCTCAAGCAGCGGCTTCGCCTCTTCCAGGATCTCCGCGTGCGGGTTCGCCGTAGCGGCAACTGTGATTGTCTCAAGGTCATCCGCGAAAGCGCACATCGGCAGCGTGCCAAGAACGAACGCACCTGTGAGCAGAGCTGCAATAACCTGTTTCTTCATAACTTTCCTCCTCCTTATTCATGGCCTGTGATGAAATCCCGCAGGCCGGATCTTTAATAACGGAATGATGATATCACAACCGACTGGAAAAGGACAATACAGGAAAACTATAATCTGTTATAGGTTTGATCTATAACGGAATATGTATCTTATGTGTATTCGCCGCGTACAGGGGGGATCTCATTGCGGCCCTCGTTCGCACATGCTATGATACAGAATAGATACCTGACCAGGCGATGCATACAGCATCAGTCAGAAAGGAGGCTCATATGAAGTTTTATATCTGTAAAGGCTGCGGAAAGATCGTCGGGATGATCAGACCGTCCAAGTGTCCCACGAAATGCTGCGGAGAACCGATGGAGGAGATGGTCCCCAATACCACCGACGCGGCGACGGAGAAGCATGTTCCTGTCGTTGAGGTGAATGGAAGAGACGTGACAGTGACCGTCGGCTCTGTGGACCATCCGATGCTGGAGGAGCACTTTATCATGTGGATTGCCCTTGAGACAAAGGAGGGAGCCCAGAGGAAAGAGCTGAAACCCGGACAGGCTCCGAGAGCGCATTTTGCCCTTGCTCAGGGAGATGAAGTCGTTGCGGCGTACGAGTACTGCAATCTTCACGGACTTTGGAAGAAATGAGCCGGCGAAGAACTGCAGATGACAGTGAGTTTTGATCGCGGGAATAAACGGATGAAAAGGATGAGATCAGTCTTTCCGGCGCTGCTTCTGTGTGCGGCCCTGTGTACAGCTCTTAGCGGTATTACGGGCGCCGCACAAGAGGTTTCCATGACGGAAAGCATGACGGAGAATGTAATTCTGCCGGTAGAGGATGGCCTTCTGAGGATCGCGCTTACGGATCCGGTATCCACTATGGATGTCCAGAGGACTACCGAGGATTATCTGATTCCACTCAACATCTATGAGCGCCTGTTTGATGTTGAGACAGAGGAAGACGGCTCCTCGCAGCTGGTGAGCGGGCTGGCGGAAGAGTACTCTGTTTCCGAAGACGGTCTGACATACAGCTTTACGCTCCGCGATGACGCGTATTTTTCTGACGGATCCGAGGTAACGGCATCGGACGTGGCATTTACCTTCACCCGCATGCTGGCGCTGCCGGAGAGTCAGCAGACAGATTTTGCCGACATGATCGAGGGCGCCGGCGAGGTGATGCGCGGGGAAGCGGATGAGCTGAAGGGGATCCGGGTCCTGGACGACAAACACCTGACGATCACATTATCCGAACCCTTTGCCGGATACATCTATCAGCTTGCCACGCCCTCCTGCAGCATCCTGAGCGAATCATTTGTCACGAATGCCGGTGACAGCTTCGGTTCATCTGCCGGACAGACCATGGGCTCCGGTCCGTACATGGTGACAGAGTTTTCAAAGGACCATGTCCGACTGGAGGAGAACCCGTATTACCAGCCTCATGAGGGAGAAAATCTCTCTGTTTCAAAGGCGGAAATCCTGATCCTTCCCCCCGCGCTGATCGACCGCACCTTCCAGTCGGGCGGTCTCGATATTCTGGATACGTATTTTGTCAATCCGGATACCGTTGATCAGGTGTACAAGACCGACGCGTGGAGCGACAGGCTTGTATCCAAAAGCCGCGTGGAAACCCAGTACATGATGCTGAACGTGGAAGCGAGTCCTCTGGATGACGATCGTATCCGGAAAGCCGTCCAGATGGCGGTCGACCGGCAGGAGATCCTGGATCAGCTCTATGGAGGGGATGGAGTTCTTGTTGACGGTATTTATCCCAGAGGCCTCAACGGCTTTTGCGAGGAGAATCAGGGATGGCTGGAATATAATCCCGAGGAGGCCCGGAGACTGATCAGCGAAGTGCCGGGTGCGGACGAGATCCGCCTGGAGCTGGCCGCCAATTCCTCGAGCAGTGTCCGGAAGCTGACCATGCTGGAGATGATCCGGCAGTATCTGAGTGAAGTGGGCCTGAATGTCTCGATCGTCAGCTATGACAATGACAGCTTTATGTATCTGCGCAAAGGCGGAAGGCTCATGTCATACCTCGGCGAATGGAGCGCGGACTTCAACGACCCTGATAACTTCATCTACACTTTTTTTGGAAACAGGGGCAAAACCCGCTACCGTTCCAGCAACTATTCAGATGAATCCGTGATCAGCCGGATCGCGGCCGCCAGAACCATGCAGGACCAGGAGGAAAGAATCCGGGAATATGACGACCTGGAGAGAATCCTGGTGCAGGATAACGCTGTCTGGGTTCCGTTGTTCTCCACGAGTCATCTGTTCGTGCTCGGTGACAGGATCGAAAGCTTCACTCCGTTCTGGGCCGGGTGGAGTTCCATGTATTTTAAGGATATCGTCCTGAAGACAGACTGAGGACTTGTTCAGAAATAACGAATGAATCCTGCTCAGTCTTTACAGGTTATTTCTGAACAGTTCCTGAATATGTGCGGGAGGCACGCATGAAAGCAAGGCTTCGTCTAAAAGTATTCCGAATGAATGTCATACCTGTCTGTGTGGCAGTCGTCCTGTTCATGGTGCTGGGCATCTATCAGGTCCGCCGGTTTGCCGGTATCATGGAGCAGACCAGTCTGGACCAGAATGCCGTGATCATGGATACCATGACTGACTCCATGCGGGAGATGGCCACGGAAAACTATCAGAAATTTGTGCTTTCCGAGGCAAAGATTCTTGACGGGGAATTCTGGACGATACGCCATGATCTCGAGGTTCTGGCAAGTCAGGTACAGAAAGTGCTGGAACATCCTGAGTTGTATGCCGGAGAAGATGTACTTCCTCCCTCCCGGGAAGACGCAGGTAAAATGACCACGCAGCTTCTTTACTCCGACAATGCGGATCTGTCTGATGCGAGACTTAAGGACAGGGTGAGACGGATCGGCGCTCTGAGTTCGATGATGCAGGAAATCGTCAGCGGCGATGACTCACTGGTTGACTGTGTGGTAGCGCTCCACGGAGGCGCAAGCATCATAGTGGATGACAAACCGGAGAAAAAGCTCAACTCTGAC
>ONVT01000085.1 GCA_900321365.1 uncultured Eubacteriales bacterium
AGCGGGCTATGTAAGGTTTTTTTGCCTGGTACACCCGGAGGAAAAGACAAGCAGGATGTATAAGTAATTTATGTACAGGTCCTAAGGCACTGTAGAATAATAACTGCCAAAAGATGCGCAGGATATTTCTTCCATTGCACCAGTCCAAAATCACGAGGGCGACATATGCACTCTTGTGTATAGCAGGATCCGACAGGATTTCGTGAATGTTTCCGTCAGGGAGAGAGAATCTCCTTGACGGATTATTCTGTCTTTGTTACTCTCTTTCTCGGTGAACTGAATAATGTGATGTTCTCTTATTCAGAGGCGGTGGAGATACAAAGGATCGTTGAAGCCGCGGCAACCCCGTATCGTGCGGAAGGTGCCAACCTGAGCGAGTGTTGAAACTCGAACAATAAGGGGACTCGGCATGAGTCGTTGAGTCCGCTTAATGCGGGCTTTTTGTTTTTACCGGAAGCCGGGCGCTGAAAGAAGAAGGATTTATACAGAAGGAGAGAAGAAGCATGGAAAAGGTTTTGTTTACTTCGGAGTCTGTCACGGAGGGACATCCGGATAAGGTCTGCGACGCGATATCGGATGCGATTCTGGACGCGGTTGTAGCGCAGGATCCGATGAGCCGTGTTGCCTGTGAGACAGCAGCCTGCACGGGTTTTGCCGTAATCATGGGCGAGATCACGACAAACGCGAATGTGGATTATCAGAAGATCGCCCGCGATACGATACGGGAGATCGGTTATACCGGCTCGGACATGGGGTTTGACGCGGATTCCTGCGCGATCTTCGTCGCAATCGACAAGCAGTCCGAGGATATTGCCATGGGTGTTGACAAGGCGCTCGAGGCGAAAGAAAACCAGATGTCGGACAGCCAGATCGAGGCGATCGGTGCCGGAGACCAGGGCATGATGTTCGGTTTTGCGACAAATGAGACCGAGGACTATATGCCGTTTGCGATCTCTCTTGCCCACAGGCTCTGCCGGCAGCTGACGAAGGTCCGCAAGGACGGAACGCTGAAGTATCTGCGGCCGGACGGCAAGAGCCAGGTTTCGGTGGAGTATCAGGACGGAAAGCCTGTGCGGCTGGACGCAGTGGTGCTCTCCACCCAGCATGCGCCGGATGTCACGCAGGAGCAGATCCATGAGGACATTAAAAAGTATGTCTTTGAGCCGGTTCTTCCGAAGGAGATGGTGGATGAGAATACGAAGTATTTCATCAATCCGACCGGACGCTTTGTGATTGGCGGTCCTCACGGCGACGCGGGCCTGACCGGACGAAAGATCATCGTTGACACCTACGGGGGTGCCGCGAGACATGGCGGCGGTGCATTTTCCGGAAAAGACTGCACGAAGGTGGACCGCAGCGCGGCGTATGCTGCCCGCTATGTGGCGAAGAATATCGTGGCAGCGGGCCTTGCGGACCGGTGCGAGATCCAGCTTTCCTATGCCATCGGCGTCGCGAGACCGACATCCATCATGGTCGATACCTTCGGAACCGGAAAGATCAGCGATGAGGGAATCACGGAGATCATCCGCGAGAACTTCGACCTTCGCCCGGCCGGAATCATCAAGATGCTCGACCTTCGCCGTCCGATCTACCGCCAGACCGCGGCGTATGGACACTTTGGCAGGAATGACCTTGACCTTCCATGGGAGAGGCTGGATAAAGTGGATGCGCTGAAGAAGTATCTGTGAAAGGGTCTTTCGTCTAAGGATTATCCAACCGTTCAGTTTCAGGACTGAACGGTTGATTGTTTTTGCCGCCGGCTGTCGGCGGCGGAATGGGGATCAGAATGAGAATCGAATACGAGGACAGACAGCTTCTTGTAGTATTTAAAGAAGCGGGACTGCCCGTACAGACAGGGCGGACCTCCCGCAGGGACCTGGTAAGTCTTCTGAAGAATCACCTGGCGCAGGAGAGTGCAGCGGTTACAGATGCCCGGCAAACTGCTGCAGAGTCGAAGACAGCGGGGAAGATATTATATCAGACATCCGGCCAGATTCCCGGTGCGGGAATTACAGCTGCAGCGGAGCCGTACCTTGGGATCGTGCATCGCCTGGACCAGCCGGTCGAGGGCCTTCTTGTCTTTGCCAAAACACAAAAGAGCGCGGCTGCCCTCAGCGCGCAGGCTGCGTCAAAAGATCCGGAGGGGATGGAGAAAATCTATCAGGCGCTTGTCTGTCCGGATGCCGCTTCTTATCCGATGGTCCTTGAGGGAAGAAAGAAAGACGTGACTCTGGTTGACTGGCTTGGACGGGACAGATCTTCGAATATGGCTTATGTCACTTCCGATACAGAGAAAGAGGCGAAGCGCGCGGAGCTTAAATTTCGCACACTCTGGATCCGCGAGGGGCGCGCCCTCCTGGAGATCCGCCTGCTTACCGGGCGCCATCACCAGATCCGGATCCAGATGGCGCATGCCGGGATGCCCCTCCTGGGAGACAGAAAGTACGGCAATGCCCAGGGCAGGGAAGGGGAACCTCTCTGCCTGTGCGCCTCCCGGCTCTCCTTTGTTCACCCCGCGACGAAGGAGAAACTGTCGTTTCGCGTCGAACCGACATGGTTGCCACTGATAATAAAAGATGCTACTATGAACGCCGGGACAGATGACAGATCCTAAGAGGGAGTCAGGCGTTGCAGCAGAAGCGGGAAGTGAAGGTCCTCCTTTCGGAGAGCTTTAAAGAGCTGGTTCTTGAAAAGCCGGTCGAGAAGATCACGATCAAGCAGATCACGGATCGCGCCGGTGTGATCAGAGTGACCTTTTATAATCATTTTCAGGACAAATATGAGCTTCTCGAGTGGATCTGCCGCGAGGAGGTTATCAATCCGAGCAGGATACTTCTTCAGAATAATATGCAGCGGGAAGCCGTTACATTCATTTTTACCGCACTGCTGAAGAACAAAGGGTTCTACAGCCACGTCGCCCATACGACGGGTCAGAATTCCTTTGAGAGCATCATGAAGGAACTGATCTCGGAGATGATCGCAGAGCATTTCCAGTCGAACAGTTCGCAGCACGCTGAACGCTACAGCTGGATCAGCGCGAAGTGGATCGCAGACTATTATTCCCAGAGCTTCACCTTTGTCGTCATGAGCTGGATTGATAAGGATATGAGTGTCCCGCCCGAGGACATGGTGAACATCTATGAATTCATCTCTGTTCACTCGGTTCTGGAACTGCCGAAGGAGCTGTGACGTTTCTTAGCTCCGGGCCGCTTATGGTGCGGTTGCAGCCTTTCCCGCCAGGAAGGTAATTGGTGCACCCCCAGAACATTTCCCCTGTTTTCCGGTTTCTCCTGACAATGAGATATCCATCCCGGCAGCAGTCACATCGAAGGATGCCCATACGGCCCCCGGCAAGGTCATTTGTAAGAAAACCGCAGACCTCCGGCTCGTTGGAACAGATATACAGCGGCATTCCATATGCCTTGTTGAAACGGAGCTTCAGGGGGAAGCCACATACAGGGCAGCGCCTGGATGAGCGGCCGGAAGATGCGCTGCCGCGGACAAGGTTACCCTCAAGCTTCACATTATCATAGTCCCGGAGCAGCTCCAGAAGAAATTCGGACGGATGCTCAGAGGGAGCGATCATCCAGACGCGGTTTTTCGTCCGGGTCATGGCAACGTAGAACAGCCTGCGCTCCTCCGCGTAATCATAAGAAGTATCATCTTTGAGGACCATCGACAGCAGAGGGTCCTCTTCTATTTTTGCGGGAAATCCGTATCGGTCATCTTTTGCGTTGAGAAGGATCACCTCGTCATATCCCAGCCCTTTGGAGGAATGGGCGGTCATGAACGTGATGCGCATGCGCGGGTACTTTCTGGACAGGATCCGGCTGCCGTAGTCTTTGAAGGTAAAACGGTCAGAACGCGACAGGTTGTACCCGTCAAAGTTGAATCTGCCGAGAACAAGAACCGAAAGCCCATCGGTTTTTCCTTTGTGATATACGGCGATTTCGTCCAGGGCCTTCTCAAATGTCTCTGCCACGCGCTCAAACCAGGTATCCCCCCGGGTTCGGAAGGACTGCGGCGGAGAATCGCAGGTCAGGATGATTATGGGATCCGGAATATTCTTTGATGACTTCAGAGACTTTTTCAGTTGTGCCGAATTCTTCTGGATGAATCCGCCGGCGATGTCGATAACCTCCTGCGCGTTCCGATAGGTATGCTCGATCCGCAGAAGGCTTGCGTAGCCCATTTTCTCGCGGAATTTTGTAAACAGGGAAATGTCCGAACCGCTGAACGCGTAGATGGACTGCCAGTCATCTCCTACCGCGATGATCTTTGCACCGGTCGCGTCCCTGAGCGCCCGGACCAGGTCAAAGCGCTGCCGGGAGATATCCTGATACTCATCGACGATGATGTATTTGAAATCGGGGGCGGCGGACTTTTTTGAAGCATCCTTTTTAAATGTGGTCAGGCCGGAGTCTGTATTTTCAGAAACCGCTTCGGCAGAGTGGATCTTTACGGCCTGGTTTTCGGCAGAATAAGTCTTTGAGGCCTGGTTTTCTTCGGCCTCCCGGCGAAGGATGGCAGCCGAGTCATTGATCATGTCCTCGAAATCCAGAGCCTCTTTTTCCTGGAGGACTCTTTCATATTCCAGGTAGCACGCGCGGGCAATGTCCAGGAAGAGGCGGGCGCGCACATTATCCTGTTTCTCGTACAGGATGTCAAACTGCTCCAGCGTATAACCGTCTGTCTTGAAACCGGAGATGAAACGGGTCAGCAGGAGAACCAGCCTTGAGACGGACCGGGCCTCCTCCCGGGACACAAGCTTTGACAGGATCTCTTTTTCCGACAGCGGATGCAGGCCGATGCCTCTTTTGAGAAGTTCTTCCCGGAGATGATCCAGCAGCGGGCGGCCGTCACGGTAGGAGGAAAAGGTATAGATCAGGTCAGTACCATGCCTGCGGTGGAACAGAACCTTGGAGCGGACGACAGCTTTATACCGCTCCAGTTCCTGCGGTGAATAACGGTCATTATCCCCGTCCTCAGAGAGGCCGAAATGCTCCAGATACCAGACATGTCCGTTCTGCGAGAAGGAGAAATCGGGTGTATAGGGCTTTCTGGAACCCGGGAGATCAAAGGGATACTCCGGTTCATATTCGTATGGTATGCCGTTCAGGTAAAGGAAATTCGCGATCTGGACCTCCTGCCGGGACCGCAGGATCTCATTGCAGATCGTGACGGGTTTCTGGTTTCGTCTGTTGAGGACAACCTCATGGATTTCACCCAGCTGGCTTTTCAGCGAATCATAGTTCTGGAGCGTAACATTGCGGAAGAAGGCTTCCGGGTTGGAAGTGTCAAAGGGCGGATCCATGTAATAGGAGAAAAACAGAAGCAGTTTGTGAACCATCGCTTCATCCCGGAGCACGTGGCGCTGAAAATACGCAAGGATGGAGGTGTATTTCAGGGACGGATCCGCTATGTTGATCTTCTGCGGATCATGGCGGTGCAGGATGGCGTTCCCGGTGGAATGGAAGGTCGCGATCGGGCAGGGGATCCGGAGATTCTTCTGGATCCGGTCTTTCAGTTCCGCGACAGCCTTGTTCGTGAAGGAAATGACCAGTATTTCCTGCGGATCGATTCCTCTTTTTTCGGTGAGGTACTTCACTTTCGCGGCAACCGCGGTGGTCTTTCCCGCCCCGGCCCCTGCTATGACCAGGCAGTAATCTTCATCATTTACGATCATGCGCCGCTGGTCTTCATCAAGCAGGATGGACGGATCAACACTGTCGAGAATATGGTCAAAGTAATCCTTCTCTGAGAGCAGTTTCCCGTCGACATACCGCCTGTTCCTTGCCCTGGCGTAAGAATCGATCCGGTCGAAGAATGCCAGCGTGGAGACTGCCTTTTCCGGTGCGATGCCATGTTTTGCGCAGTATTCCTCCAGAAGAGAGAGGTCGGAGAGTGAGCGAAACCGGTCCAGAGCTGCGCTGCATGGCTTGCAGACAGAGGCCACATCGCTTCTGGAAATATAGCGGTCTTCACAAAACAGTTCTGCCGCACGTCTCCGTGCATGCACCAGACTCTTCCAGTCATCCGGGACAGGCAGCACCGATTTGGGAAAAAGACGCCGCATATATGCAGTTACATTTTTGTAGAATGATCTCATACCTGGTGCCTGACCTGATCTGAAGCCAAAGTGTGCTGTTATACCCATGAACGTAATCAGCTGCCGAACGACTTACGCATATAAACGCTCAGAAAGGGAATTACCAGGCAGCTAATAGTGTCAGCCCGTATATCATCATACCGCAGGATGATGATATCATCATACCGTTTCGGCGGAAGATCGTCAAAAGGAGGAGAAAACCGGAAAATTCTGTGGATATTACCGATACCTTTTCCTGTCAGGAAGGAGTAGAATCTCTCATGGAAAATCTTTGCTGGTGATCTGGCGGCAAAGAGGAAAGTGGCCTTAGAATATGAAGGAGGAAGAGCGGCAATGTTAATGAATATGAAGGAAATCCTTGCGGTAGCGAAGGAACACAGATTTGCGATCCCCGCTTTCAACATCAGCAGCTGGGCGATGTTTGTCGGGATTATGGACCTGGTTGAAGAGACCAATTCTCCGGTAATTCTTGAAATCCATCCGGATGAGCTTGCGTATACCGGTCCGGATTTTGTGGCGGGCGTGAGAGAGCGTGCCCTGAAGTCTCCGGTTCCGGTCTGCATCCATCTGGATCACTGCAGTGATTTCGGTACGATCATCTACGCAATTCAGAACGGATTCACCTCCGTCATGTTTGACGGCGCGCATCTTCCTTTTGAGGAGAATATTGCCGGCGCAAAGAAGGTTGTCGAGGCGGCTCATCCGGTAAATGTTTCTGTCGAGGCGGAGCTTGGCACGATCGGGACCACAAATCCGGCGGACATGGAAGGTGGCAGCGCGGTCATTATCTATACGGATCCGGATGACGCGGCAAAGTTTGTGGCCGCAACCGGCGTCGATACGCTCGCGGTTGCGATCGGAACCTGCCACGGCCTATATCCGGCAGGGATGAAGCCGGAGCTGAAGCTGGACATCCTGAAGGCGATCGAGGCGAAGGTGGATGTTCCGCTTGTACTGCACGGCGGATCCAACAACCCGGATAAGGAGATCGGCGAGTCCGTGACGATGGGTATCTGCAAGATTAATATTTCTTCCGATATTAAGGTTGCCTTCTATGATAAGATGCGGGAGGTTCTCCAGGACAAGGGACTGAGGGAGCCGGATGAGATCTGCCCGCCCTGCATTGAAGCCATGAAAGCTGTCGCGAAGCATAAGCTGGACCTGTTCCAGACTACGGGCAAGGCGGTTCTGTATAAATAAGGTTCTTTCCCCACGGGAATTCCGCCCTGTCGAACCGTATTGCCATAGATAAGGCAGGACAAAAGAGCAGGGCGGATCCTAAGATCCACAGAAAGATCCCCGTATCGTGGATAAATAGCGGGGAAATGGGGAAAATTGGTGGAAAAGTGCGAAAAGAAAAGATTGACAACAGGAAAAGCACTGCTTTATAATAACCGTTGCCGCACGAAAAAAGTGCTGCAAAGAGTGCCGTAAATATAGCGGTAAAACGGAATACCATGTGTGATCCGGGCTCGGAGAAGTACTCAAGAGGCCGAAGAGGCGCCCCTGCTAAGGGTGTAGGTCGGGAGACCGGCGCGAGGGTTCAA
>ONVT01000259.1 GCA_900321365.1 uncultured Eubacteriales bacterium
AGCATGATCTTTCGTCCCTTCTCATCCGCCGCCCGGAAAAGAAGATCCCCCAGGGACAGCCCGTCCGGCAGCTTCTGCCGGATCAGTTTATCCCTCATGCCGCTGTCATACAGAAGCAAATGCAGAAGGGAACTCTCATCAGACAGCTCCGCCAGCAGAAGGGGCTGCACCACCGTTTCCATTTCCAGATACACAAAAGAAGGCGCCTCCCCGGGAAACAGGTGATCCATGAGTCTTTTCCCGATCCGTGCCGTCTGGTCTGAAAAGCTTCGTGCCTTCTGCAGATCCTCCGTCTCATAGAGCTCTCTGCAGATCTCATCAAGCGTTTTTCTCAGGGGAAGGTCTTCTCCCGCCTCCACAGAATCCTGTTTTTCAGACAGCTCCCCCACAAAGCGCCTGCGGAATCGCTCTGTCATCTCCGATGAAACGACGGACGCATGGGATGCCAGCTGCACACTGCACTTTGCAGGAAAAAAGGGCAGGAACCGTTTTTCATCCCTGGAGGAATAGGCACAGATGCCTCTTGCGTACGTGGAATTCTCCAGCTCCACCTGCCCGGCTGCCAGGATCGGGACGGCCGGATTCCTCTCTCCCAGTTTCTCCAGAATCAGGGCAAACAGAAGATCTCCCTGGAAAAACTGGGAACAGTAAAGCGATCCCAGATGGTCAGCGCTGCAGATTACTTTCTTTTTTAAAGCATCTTCAAGCCTTGAAGCAGCTGCTTCTCCAAGCAGCTGACGGGCAATTGACACAGCAGATTTTTCTGCATCCTCACCAGAACGAAGAGCACCGGTCTTTCTGTTCTTTTTTACCTTCTGTGCCTGCAGCATGGCAAAGGAATCCAGATCCATCTCACCGAAGGAATCACTGGCCAGCACGGTCTCATTGCGCTGTCTGCACAGCTGTGCCATCCGGCTTACACTGTCTGTCATTCTGCTATCCTTCCGTTATAGACAAAGCCCAGCATCGTGATATCGTCAAACTGCGGTGCATCACCGACAAACGCATCAATCTCTTTCTTCACAGACGGCAGAAGATCCATCGGCAATGCATCCGGGTTCCGGTTCAGTGCCTCCAGAAGCCTTGTCTCACCGAATAGTTCATTCTGCGCATTGGTCGCCTCCGTCACGCCATCCGTATAGACAAACAGTCTGTCGCCCGGATCCAGATGGAACTGAGACTGGCGGAACTTCAGTCCCTCATAGGTGGCAACCGCCGGTGAATGCTTCGTCTTGATCAGCTCATAGGGGCCGCTTCCCTTGCGCATCGCAGGATATTCGTGCCCGGCGTTCGCCTCCAGGGCATCACCTGTTTCCAGATCAATCACTGCCAGCCAGACCGTGACAAAGTACTGCGCCTCATTCCCCTCGCAGAGCTGGTTATTGACGACGCCAAGGGCCTCGGCCGGAGACTCTCCCGTCTGAATCCGGTTCTTGATCAAAGTCTTGGCAATGACCATGAACAGCGCTGCCGGGACCCCCTTTCCGGATACATCCGCGATCACAAGCGCCAGATGGGTGTCATCTATCAGGAAGAGATCATAGAAGTCACCTCCCACTTCCTTCGCCGGTGTCATGGACGCAAAGATCCCCACTTCTTTTTTCTCCGGGAATGCCGGGAAGATCCGGGGAAGCATGTCCGCCTGGATCTGGGTGGCGATGCTCAGATCCGCATCAATCCTCTCTTTCTCCGCTGTCACACGCTGGAGATTGTTCATATAATCCTCCAGCTCCGTGACCATCTCGGAAAAGCTTGTGGCCAGTACGCCGATCTCGTCCATCGGTCCGGCCTTCGCGGCAATCTCCTTCGCGATCTGAGGATCCTTCTTTTCTGAATACTCCCTTACCCGCTCTTCGATCTGAATGATGCGGTTCAGGACATTTTTCCGCAGAAGAAGGTACAGCACAAGGGTAAATACGATCAGCACAAGGGCTGTCACCAGTGCCTGCACGAGCACATTTGACATGATCTCCTGATTGACAAAATCCACGCTGATCTCCGAGCAGACAAGACCTACCTTCTCCCCGTCGATAACCAGAGGCATGCAGTAGGTATACACATGGCCGAATTCATTGTCCAGGGAATCAAATCCCTTCGGCGCATTTCCGGTATTCCAGGCCTGCCACATATACTTGTGCACCGCAGGATCTTCAAATACGATATCGCCAAGTTTGAGGATCTCCTTCCCGTCTTCCGTCTTTGTCGTCTCCATGGTAGGATCGAACATGTAGTTCATCTTATAATCCTGCTCACTCTCCGGATAGATGAAATAGACATAGCTCTGGCCAAAGTCATCTGCTGCGTCAAAAAAGACTGTGAACCAGTATTCAAAGGAGTAATTCACATAGAGCCTCTGGCCTTCCGGATCCAGATCGTCAAACATCAGATCCGTTCCAAAGACTTTTCCCGGATAGTTCTCGGCAATATACCGGTTGAACGCTTCCTCAGACGCCGGCAGATCCTCCCGGAAGTTTACCGGAACCTGCACCTGGTCCGGATGTTCCTGAAACCAGGCTTTCAGATGGGTAAACTCCTCTCCTTCATACTGAATCTGTCTGGTCAGGCTGGACGTCAGATTTCTCAGATCCGCAACACAGTCTTCGTGGTAAGACCTGTTCTGCGCCACATAGGTCATGGTTCCGCTGACAACAATCGTTCCCACCGCGAATAAAATGAACACGAGTGCGAACATTTTTACAAGGCTTCTTTTCTTCATGTGCTTCTCCAACCTTTTGCTTTCCATAAAACTATCCGCCGGCCGCTCACATGATGTCTTCGTTCTTTTTTGAGAGCTCTGCCACCTGGTTATTATATCAGATATCTTCTGCTCTTGCTGACATTTCATAGCCACGGATCAAAGACAAGCCCGCACCCACGAGTCTTTGCGGCAAGAATAAAAACTCTGTTGACTGAGTAAGCGTCAGTTGTCCATCGGCGTCGACTCGTATATAATCCATGATATAAGGATCCTCC
>ONVT01000233.1 GCA_900321365.1 uncultured Eubacteriales bacterium
CCTGATGGGTCTGCTTGAGGCAACCAGCGGACAGGTTTCGATCAATGGGGCGCCGATGAAAGGCCCCGGCACTGACAGAGGGATCGTCTTCCAGCAGAAGTCTCTTTTCCCCTGGCTGACAGCGCGGAAGAATGTGGCTTTCGGCATAGAACAGGCGAATCCGAAGATTTCACGTAAGGAGAGATTTCAGATAGCGGATGAGTTCCTTGACAAAGTGGGACTTTCCGGTTATGAGGACTTATTGACAGGGAGATCATAAATTCGGCAAAAGTATTAAACATATCCGGTCCCAAAATGCTGTTTCGGGTGCTTCTGCCGGCTGCCCTGCCGGAGATATTCTTCGGCTGCATGCAGGGCCTGTCCATGTCCTTCATCATGCTGACGGCTGCCGAGATGGTCGGAGGGAGACAGGGACTCGGGTATTATGTAAAGAGCTATTCGATGCTGGGGGATTATACCAGAACCATCGCCGGAGTATTGATGATCGGTGTCGTTGTTGTCCTTATTACCTTACTCTTTAATGCGGTGAAAAAACGCGTCATAAGGTGGAAATAGGCGATCCCGCAGCCGCGGTTATCTTGCCACAAGTACCAGCGTCGACCGCGCCGAGAGCGTGTATTCCCCGAGTCCCTCAAGCAGCCTCTCCTGCCCGGGCACAAAGGACTGTCCCGACGAGTCGAAGGCCAGATGCCAATTCATTTCCGCAGGGATGATGGGAAGGTGGAAGCTGTGCGTCTCCCAGTGCATGTTTACCGCGATATACAGGAAGGCGTTCTTTTCCGTTCCGTATTTCTGTGTTCCCTCGGCATACATGTAGGCAAAGGTCAGGTTTGGCGCGTTCTCGTCCAGGCTCCAGGGTTCGCATCCGTGGAAGGACAGTTCCGGATATCCCGTATCATTGTGGCTGAAATCAAAGGACGTGCTGCGCAGGATCGGATGCGCCCTGCGGAAAGCGATCAGATTCCGTACATAAGTAAAGAGATCACGGTTTTTGTCGAGATCTTCCCAGTCCAGGTACGAGATCTCGTTGTCCTGACAGTAAGCGTTGTTGTTTCCATGCTGGGTGTTCGCGAATTCATCTCCTGCAAGAAGCATGGGAATCCCGCGGCTGGTCAGGAGGATCGTGAGTGCGTTTCGCATCTGGCGGTTTCTCAGCGCAAGAATCTCAGGATCGTCGCATTCACCCTCCACGCCGCAGTTCCAGCTGTTGTTGTCGTTCGTCCCGTCCCGGTTGTCCTCGCCGTTTTCCAGATTATGCTTCTCGTTGTAGGACACGAGATCCCGGAGCGTGAATCCGTCATGGCAGGTCACAAAGTTGATCGAAGCCTGCGAACTTCTCGCTTTGTACAGGTCATCAGAGCCACGGATCCGCCGGTACATGTCAGGCGCCGCGTCCGAGTCCCCTTTCAGAAATGCGCGCAGCGTGTCTCTGTACCTGCCGTTCCACTCGGACCACCGGTTCCAGGAGGGAAAGCTTCCGACCTGGTAGAGACCTCCCGCATCCCATGCCTCTGCGATCAGGGTACATTTTCCAAGAACAGGATCGTGCGCGATCGTCTCCAGAAGCGGAGGAGAAGGCATCGGAGTGCCGCTTTCATCTCTTGAGAGAATGGATGCAAGATCAAATCGAAACCCGTCAATGTGATAAACAGAAGCCCAGTACCTGAGGGCATCCAGTATGCTGTTCCTCACGACTGCGTTGTTGCAGTTCATGGTGTTTCCGCAGCCGCTGTAATTCACGTACCGGCCCTGATCATCGAGGAGATAGTACATCCGGTTGTCAATGCCGCGGTAAGAGATGTAATGATCCGGATCACCGCCCTCGGCCGTATGATTGAATACCACATCAAGGATGATCCCGATTCCGTTGCGGTGAAGGGTGCGGACCATGTTTTTGAATTCATCCGCTTCCATCCCGTAAGAGCCGGTCGCCGCGTAGCCGGCCTTCGGAGCAAAGAATCCCACCGTAGAATATCCCCAGTAATTAATGCGGCGCCGGCCGTCTGCCGCACGCGAGTACTCAAGCTCATCGAATTCAAAGACCGGCATCAGCTCTATGCAGTTGATACCGAGATTTTTCAGATAGGGAATCTTCTCGATCAGTCCCGCAAAGGTACCGGGATGCTTCACCTTAGCGGAGGGATGCATCGTGAGGGATCGCACATGCGTCTCATAGATTACAAGATCGCAGGGAGGGATCTCCAGCGGTTTGTCTTTTCCCCAGTCATAGTCTTCCAGGATGATGCGGCCTCTGTGCGGAAACGGATCAGTCGGATCCGGTTCACGCCCCCATACGAGCCTTCCCGTGATGGATCTGGCGTAAGGATCCAGAAGGATCTTTGTTTTGTCAAAAAGCAGTCCCCGTTCGGGATCATACGGGCCGTCAAAACGGTATCCGTATTCCGTGGTCTCAATGTTAATATCGAAAACCATCATCGAGTATACATTTCCGATGCGGAATTCCTCCGGAAACGGAATCTCGACAAATGGTTCCCTCTCGCCCTGATGAAACAGGAGCAGGGAACAGGCAGTCGCTTCTTTTGAGAAAATACTGAAGTTCACTGCATGCCCTACAATTGTTGCGCCATAAGGAAGTGCGTGTCCTGCCCTGTATCTCACGTGATTGATCTCGTGTGTCGGAAAACTGTCTAACGGAAGCATGGTTTTACCTGCCCTTTCTATTTTTGATTTCGTCGTACACATAGACAGTATAACATCAATTCCGCGATTTACGATATAAATCCCACAGCCGCGGGGCAGCGGGCCTCTTGAACTACAGCCTTGCTGGAATACTTTTGGTGATTCGAAAGAACCATTGCATTTGTGCGGGATTGAGGAGTATGATTTTTTATATCTGCTATACTTTTCCACATTTTATTTCAGAACGTAAACAGACGGACTCAGAGCGGCCCCTGCAGCTGTCGGATGCTATAAGTTCGAGCAGCGTAGCAGCTTTCGCTGAGCACAAGAGAATAACCGGAAGAAACTCCGCTCTCAGGAGAATAACCGGAAAAAACATGATATACTTACGATGTTGTGAGAAAGAAACCGGAATTTATACTGGTTAACCTTAGCGATTTCCAAGCGTCAGCGCCGGAAAGCGCTTAGTTTAACCGCATATACCGCGGTGAAATCGTCC
>ONVT01000082.1 GCA_900321365.1 uncultured Eubacteriales bacterium
ATTGCTGGTCTGGCCGGACAGCAGAAATTGCCGGAAACGGCTTTGGCGGATCGGGCAGGAGGCGAATCCTCCTGCCCGATTTTAAAGAGGGGATATGGAAACAGTCAGGGGATATGTCGAACACATCACTTTCAGGAACGAAGAAAACGGGTATACCGTTCTGAAGCTGTCGGATCCTGAGCGGGAGAAGGAAGGCCTGGACAGCGAATATACGGCGGTCGGATCACTTCCAGAGGTAGGGGAAGGGGAACTCCTTGAACTGGAGGGGGTCTGGACATCCCATCACATTTACGGGGAGCAGTTTAAGATATCCTCCTTTGAGATCCGTCGACCCGAGGACACTGCCGCGATCGAACGATATCTGGGATCGGGGATGATCAGGGGAGTGAGGGAGTCCCTGGCGCACCGGATCGTAAGTGAATTCGGGGAGGATACGTTCCGCATCCTGGACGAGGAGCCGGAGAGACTCGCACAGATCAAAGGGATTTCCAAAAAAAAGGCTCGAGAGATCGCGGAGCAGCTCTACGAGAAGCGTGACCTTCGGGACGGACTTCTGTTTCTGGCTAAGCACCGCATCCCGAATACGCTCGCGCTGAAGATCTGGAAGCAGTATGGGCCGGATGTCTATTCCATCCTCCGGGAGAACCCATACCGCCTGGCTGATGAAGTCAGGGGGATCGGTTTTCGGACTGCCGATGAGATCGCCCGGCAGGCGGGAATCCCGGTGGATTCCAGGTTCCGTGTGTCAAGCGCGGTTCTGTACACGCTTGAAAATGCCGCCGGGGAGGGCAGCCTGTACCTGCCGAGGGAGGTCCTGGTCCGCCGGACACGGAGTCTTCTCGGGATTGGAAATTCTGAGAATTACGCTGTCCCCTGGGAAAGCTCAAATCCTGTTCCTGAGGCGCTGCAGGGGACGGAAGATGTGGTCGTGAAAGCTCTTCTGGATCTTGCGGTCGAGAAGAAGGTGGTTCTGAAGACGGAGGAAGGAGAAAGCAGGGTTTACGGAAGGCTTGCTTATTTTGCCCAGATGCGTGTGGCAAGGATGGTTCGTGAGAGGAATCTCCGGATAAGCTGCTCTGTCGAGGAAGCCCGCTCGAAGGCTGTGACAGCGGCGTCCGGATCCGGATATGAACTGGATGAGCATCAGCTGGAGGCGGTGGTCGAGGCACAGCGCTGCGCGATGCTGCTCCTCACAGGGGGACCCGGAACCGGGAAGACCACGACGATCAACACCATGATCCGCCTGTTCGACGAGGACGGGATGAAGATTGAGCTGGCGGCTCCAACCGGGCGCGCCGCGAAGAGGATGAAAGAGGCAACCGGCCGGGAAGCGCGCACGATCCACAGACTTCTGGAGGTCAGCGGGGATCCGGAGGACGATAGAGTATTTTTCAACAAGGATGAGGAAGACCCGCTGGATGCGGATGTGATCATCATTGATGAGATGTCGATGGTGGATCTGTATCTGTTCCAGTCGCTTCTTCGCGCGGTGGTTCCCGGAACCCGCCTGATCATGGTCGGTGACGCCGACCAGCTGCCGAGCGTCGGACCGGGCCGTGTCCTGGGCGACCTGATTGAATCCGGACTGGTTCCCACGGTGACACTGAAGCGGATCTTCCGGCAGGCGCTCCAGAGTGACATCGTCGTAAATGCGCACAAGATCAACGAAGGCGTCCATCCTGTCATCAGCAACAAGAGCCCGGATTTCTTTTTTGTGAAGGAGATGGATCCCGGGACGATCGCGGGATACGCGATCAAACTGGTACGGGAGAACCTGCCCCGTTATCTGGGGATTCCCGGGTCAGAGATCCAGGTCATGGCGCCGATGAAGAAGGGCATGCTCGGCGTCATCAATCTCAACAGGCTGATGCAGTCCTACCTGAATCCTGCCGCCCGGGGAAAAGAGGAGCACAGCCGGGGGGACACGCTGTTCCGGGAGGGGGACAGGGTGATGCAGGTGCGCAACAATTACCAGATTGAGTGGACACAGCGGGGAAGGCACGGAGCGGTGATTTCTTCCGGCCAGGGGGTGTTCAACGGGGACATGGGGATCCTTAAGTCGATTGACACTCTCTCAGAAACGGTGACGGTTGAGTTCGATGAGAATCGATCTGTCGAGTATGAGTTCGGGGAGCTTGACCAGCTGGAGCTCAGCTACGCGGTGACAATCCATAAGGCACAGGGGAGCGAGTATCCGGCGGTTGTGATACCGCTTCTGAGAGGCCCCAGGATGCTGATGAACCGGAACCTGTTGTATACGGCTGTCACCCGGGCGAAGCGGATGGTGGTGCTGGTCGGAGATCCGGAGGTCATGAATGAGATGATCGACAACACCAGCCAGGCAAAGCGCTATACCAGTCTGGACCTGTATCTGAAAAGCAGCGCGTCAGACCCCGCGGCAGCGTCTGTCTTTGGAGAGCCGGAGGATCCTCTTGCGGCGGATGCGTCAGATTCCTGGGAGATCGATCCCGAGGATCCCTTTGCCGGACTGGACTGACGCTACTGTATATACATATTTGGAGCCTGCGGGCTCCTTA
>ONVT01000055.1 GCA_900321365.1 uncultured Eubacteriales bacterium
ATAGCGGGCTATGTAAGGTTTTTTTGCCTGGTACACCCGGAGGAAAAGACAAGCAGGATGTATAAGTAATTTATGTACAGGTCCTAACTATGAAAACAAGACAGAGGACGGCTGTTCGTTTCGGCGTCGAAGCGAGGCAGCCGTCCTCTTTTCTTTCTTGACAGGCTTGCTACAATAGTAGGGAAAGGAGAATGGATTTCGGGATGCAGGTCTGGGATGCGATACAGGACGGGCTGCTGGACACAGTGAAGCTGGTACCGTTTCTGTTCCTCACCTATCTGGTGATGGAGTATATCGAACATCATACGAGCGACAAAACCAAAGCGGTGATCCGGAGAGCAGACCGGTTCGGGCCGCTGGCAGGCGGACTTCTCGGTGCATTTCCGCAGTGCGGGTTTTCAGCGGCGGCGGCAAGCCTTTACGCGGGCCGCGTGATCACCGGCGGAACGCTGATCGCGGTTTTTTTGTCGACCTCAGATGAGATGCTGCCGATCTTTCTCTCAAACAGAGTCAGCTTCAGCCTGATCATAAAGGTGATCGGAATCAAGGTTGTATATGGCGTGATCGCCGGATTTGTGGTGGATTTTCTGTTCCGCAGCCTGAATATCAGGAAGATCGGGGAAGGAATCCATGGGATCTGCAGTGCGGAGAACTGTGAGTGTGAGAAGGGAATCTTTCTTTCTTCCCTGAAGCATACGCTCAGCATCGCGCTGTTTATCCTTCTGATTTCTGTGGCACTGAACCTTTTCCTGGAAATGGTCGGGACACAGAATCTGGAGAGCCTGGTTTTTAACCAGCCGGTCATAGGCGAGGTGCTTGCCGGCCTGATCGGCCTGATTCCGAACTGCGCCGCGTCGGTTGCGCTCACGACCATGTACCTGGACGGTTTTATGAGCGCCGGGGCGATGATGGCCGGCCTGATGGTCGGGGCGGGCGTCGGAATCCTTGTGCTTGCGCGTTCGAACCGCAGCAGGAGGGAGAGCGCGAAGATTATCCTGATCCTGTACGCGGCAGGCGTGATCGGAGGCCTTCTGACTTCCGCGCTGCGGCTGTTCTGAAAGAGCCAGTCTGACTCGCCACACTCCCCGGTGCGGCAGGCAAAACGACAGGAAAACTGACGTTTACAGGTAATCTGATCACGCAGCAGACGCTGTGGGGTCGTCAGGAGAAGATATTGGAAACTCATGAGGAGAAATTCCATGCAGGATTACATGATACGGGCGACGGCGGCGGATGATTCGATCCGCGCATTTGCCGCCACCACAAGGCAGATGGTGGAGGACGCCAGGATGGCGCATGACACGACACCGGTCTGCACGGCAGCGCTCGGGAGGCTCCTGACGGGAGGCGTCATGTTCGGGAGCATGCTGAAGGAGGACAGGGCGCTTGTCACGCTCCAGATCCGGTCTGACGGGCCTGCCGGCGGAATTACTGTCACGGCGGACTCTCATTTTCATGCGAAGGGATATGTGAACAACCCCCATGTCCGGATTCCGCTGAAACCGAACGGGAAGCTGGATGTATCCGGGGCGCTGGGAAAGGGAACACTCACGGTAATCCGGGACATCGGACTGAAGGATCCTTATATCGGTACGGTCCGGATGCCCAGCGGAGAGATCGCGGAGGACCTGACATACTATTTCGCGGAATCGGAACAGATCCCGAGCTCTGTAGGGCTTGGGGTGCTGGTGGACCGGGACTGGAGCGTGAAGCAGGCCGGAGGGTTTATCCTCCAGCTGATGCCGGGTGCTTCGGACGATGTCATCGATGAACTGGAGAGGCGGCTTCAGAAGGTTGACAGTGTGACCGCCATGCTTGAGGACGGGATGCTCCCGGAGGACATCCTCGTAGAACTGGTCGGAAGCTTCGGCCTTCAGATCACTCAGAAGCATGAGGTCTCCTTCGCCTGCAGCTGCTCGAAGGAGCGGATCGAAAAGGCACTGATTTCCATCGGACCGAAGGATATCAGGGAGATGATCGATGAGGGGAAGCCGGTCGAGGTAGGCTGTCAGTTCTGCGGCAGGAAGTATACGTTTGATATGGATGATCTCAGGAGAATCCTTTCCGCCCAGAAGAAGAGATGATCCTGATGTCAGTCCAGGTTTTATTTCCGGGTATGTCAACAGGCGTGAATGCCGGTATCTGGGCGGCTGGCGGTGTCTGAACAGATCCTAAATCAGATTTTAAAGTGAGGAACTGCTTCAACACAGCAGCAGATATCTTAGACAGGAGTGAGAGCGATGAAGGATGGATTTATCAAGGTTGCGGCGGTTACACCACCGGTCAGGGTCGCTGATGTGGAATTCAACACCGGAGAGGTGATCAGGCTTCTGAAGGAAGCGGCGGCAGAAGGAGCGAAGATCATCGTGTTCCCGGAGCTGGTGCTCACCGCTTACACCTGCAATGACCTTTTCCTCCAGAGTTCCCTTCTCCGGAAGGCCAGGCAGGGGCTTTGTGAGGTGATCCGCGCGTCAGAGGGGATCCGGGCGCTGGTCTTTGTCGGCCTTCCCCTGGAGGTGGACGGGAGACTCTACAATACCGCGGCGGCCCTGTCGGATGGAAAGCTGCTGGGATTCGTTCCGAAGAGGGCAATTCCGAATTACTGCGAGTATTATGAGCAGAGGTATTTTGCCCCGGGAATGGGAGAGACAGTTCTCGTCCCGTTCGGCTCCGGGATGGTTCCGATGGGCGCATACCAGCTGTTTGAATGCCGCATAAAAGGGGAGGAGGATGCGATCCCGGGCGGATTGAAGGTCGCCTGCGAGATCTGCGAGGACCTCTGGCTGCCGGATCCTCCCAGCACCCGGGCCGCCATGGCCGGGGCAAATGTCATCGTGAATCTCTCCGCTTCGGTGGAGGTGACCGGGAAGACGGCCTATCGCAGGGATCTGGTGCGTATGACATCTGCCCGCCTTGTGGCCGCGTACATCTATGCCAGCGCGGGCGAGGGAGAATCCTCACAGGATCTGGTTTTCTGCGGACAGAGGATGGTCGCGGAGAACGGGAGCCTGCTGGCGGATTCCGGACGTTTCACCACGGGAATCACCTATGCTCAGATCGATGTAGATCGATTGAGGTCAGAGCGGCGGCGGATTACGACATTTGAGTGCGGGCAGGATGCTCATTTTACATCGTCATTCTTCGATCTGACCCTGGAGGAGACAAAGCTGACGCGCCGGTTTGATCCGATGCCCTTTGTTCCTTCCGGCAGCCAGGACAGGACAGCCCGCTGTGAGGAGATCTTCCAGATCCAGGCGCTCGGCCTGAAGAAGCGTCTCGAGCACATCGGCGCGAAGGACGCTGTGATCGGTATTTCGGGCGGGCTGGATTCCACACTGGCGCTGCTTGTCACGGCGAAGGCGTATGACATGCTGGGGCTGGACAGGAAAGGGATCCATGCGATCACGATGCCGGCGTTCGGAACAACAGACCGCACATACAACAACGCCGTCAAGATGTCTCTCGCTCTTGGCTGCAGCCTGCAGGAGATCAACATCCGGTGCTCCGTGCTGCAGCACTTTTCGGACATCCGTCATGATCCTTCCGTCATGGATGTCACCTATGAAAATGCGCAGGCCCGCGAGCGGACGCAGGTTCTGATGGACCTGGCCAACCAGACCGGCGGGATCGTGGTCGGGACGGGGGACCTGTCGGAACTGGCACTCGGATGGGCGACCTACAACGGCGACCACATGTCGATGTACGCGGTGAACAGCTCCGTGCCGAAGACACTGGTGCGCCATCTGGTGCGCTACTATGCGGACTCCTCTGCGGACAAGGAACTGAAGGCGGTTCTCGAGGATGTCCTGGATACGCCGGTCAGCCCGGAGCTTCTTCCTCCGAAGGACGGAGAGATCTCCCAGAAGACGGAGGATCTGGTGGGTCCATACGAGCTTCACGATTTTTTCCTGTACTATGTGCTGCGGTTCGGCTTTGCGCCCTCCAAGATATTCCGCATCGCAAAGAGCGCATTTTCAGGGACATTCGACGAGGAGACGATCCTGAAGTGGCTTCGGAAGTTTTACTGGAGATTCTTCTCCCAGCAGTACAAGAGGTCCTGCATCCCGGACGGTCCGAAGACCGGATCCGCGGCGGTGAGCCCGCGGGGCGACCTCCGCATGCCAAGCGACGCGTGCGTGGCGCTGTGGCAGGAAGACCTGGACCGGATTACGTGAGCCGATCCGACCCGCACTGCGGTACGCAGTCAAAAACGGCAGGAAACGATAAGGAGTAAGATCTATGCTTGACCCGGTTAAGTACAAAGACTGGCAGATTGCGCAGGAGGCGGAGAAGACGCTTCCCTCCGTGCAGGAATTCGCGTCCATGATGGGACTTCAGGAGGATGAGATCATCCCCTATGGCAGGACCCCGAAGCTGGATTTCATCAGGATCATGGAGCGTCTGAAGGACAGGCCCGACGGAAAGTACATCGAGGTGACCGCGATCACCCCGACACCGCTCGGAGAGGGGAAGTCGACGACCTCGCTCGGACTGATCGAAGGCCTGGGAAAACTCGGAAAGAAGGCGGGCGGATGCCTGCGCCAGCCATCCGGCGGGCCGACCATGAACGTGAAGGGAACCGCCGCGGGCGGCGGAAATGCCCTCCTGATTCCCATGACGGAATTCTCGCTCGGCCTGACCGGTGACATCAATGACATCACCAACGCGCATAACCTCGGAATGGTCGCCCTGAATGCCAGAATGCAGCATGAGCGCAATTATGATGACGAGCGCCTGAAGGCGATCGGGATCCGCCGGCTGGATATCGATCCGGAGAGGATCCAGTGGAATTTCGTCATGGATTTCTGCTGCCAGGCACTCCGGAAGATGGAGATCGGCCTGGGAGAGGGGAAGATGGACGGTTTCCGGATGGAGACGCGCACGAACATCGCAGTCTCCTCCGAGCTGATGGCGATCCTCTCCGTGGCAACCGACCTGAAGGACCTGCGGGAGAGGATCGGCCGGATCGTCCTTGCGTATGACAGGAAGGGGAACCCGGTCACGGCGGAGGATCTCGAGGTCGCGGGCGCCATGACGGCCTGGATGCGGAACACGATCAATCCAACACTCTGCTACACGGTGGAGCACCAGCCCTGCCTGGTGCATGCGGGGCCATTTGCCAACATCGCGATTGGACAGTCTTCCATCATCGGAGACCGTCTGGGTCTCAAGCTTTTTGATTACCATGTGACGGAGTCGGGATTTGCCGCGGACATCGGTTTTGAGAAATTCTGGAACGTGAAGTGCCGGCTCTCCGGACTGAAGCCGCACGTGTCGGTTGTCGTCGCGACGATCCGGGCTCTGAAGATGCATGGCGGCGGACCGGAGGTAAAACCGGGAAAACCTCTCCCGGAGGAATACACGAAGGAGAACCTCGCACTGCTTGAGAAGGGCTGCGAGAACCTGTTCCACCATGTGAAGAACGTACAGATGTCAGGCATCCGCCCGGTTGTGTGTATCAATAAGTTCCACACCGATACGAACGCGGAGATCGCCCTGATCCGGTCCCTGTGCGCTGAGCGCGGGGTCCGCTGTGCCCTTTCCGAACACTGGCAGTACGGAGGAGAGGGAGCCCTGGAGCTTGCGCAGGCGGTTGTGGATGCGTGCGAGGAGAGTACGGAGCTGAAGTATCTGTACGGCCTCGACCTTCCTCTCAGGCAGAGAGTCGAGCGGATCGCCACACAGGTCTACGGCGCGGACGGCGTCGACTGGGAGAGGCTGGCGATCGAGAAGGCAGAGCGCTTCGAGTCCGATCCGAAATATGCCGATTACTGCACCATGATGGTGAAGACCCACCTGTCCCTTTCTCATGATCCGGCCTTGAAGGGGGTTCCGAAGCACTGGAGGCTTCCGGTTCGTGATATACTGGAGTACGGAGGAGCCAGGTTCCTGTGCCCGATGGCCGGTTCCATCTCCATGATGCCGGGAACCGGGTCGAATCCGGCGTACCGACGGATTGATGTGGACACACGGACCGGGGAGGTTTCCGGACTGTTCTGAGAGCCCCGGGCTTATGTCTCGTGGTTTTTCACGTGCCTTTTGACGGGCACTTCTGAAAAAACCGGTACAATAACCTTCAGGACGGCTCAGTGCGCTGTCCCTGCAACCGTACAGGCAGATAGATTGGGTGTAAGATACATACAAAAACAGAATGAAATATAAATGGGTTCAGTGGCGTTACCGAACATGGCAACCGGAAGAATTA
>ONVT01000022.1 GCA_900321365.1 uncultured Eubacteriales bacterium
ATCAAACAGCGCCTGGGATCTTCCGATCTGCGCTGAGGAGCCCTCCGTGCCCTGAATATGCAGGATGCCAGGCGGATCCTCCAACCCCTGAGCAGCCAGGTATTCCTTCAGCCACGTACAGGCCCGGTCCCCCTCCAGCCTGAAATCAGAACCGATCCAGGCAGTATACAGATCCTCATCATCCAGCCGTACCTCACGGTCCGCAATGATAACCGGGATCCCGGCTTCCTTCGCCTCCCTCAGCGAGCTTGTCCAGCCAGTTTCCACGATGGGATCCAGGACGATATAATCCACTCCCTGGTCGATAAACTCCCGGATTGCCTTGATCTGGTTCTCCTGTTTCTGCTGCGCATTGTCAAAGATCAGATTGTATCCGTTTTCAATGCTGAATGTGTTCTCAACAGAGGCGCTGCTCGCAAGACGCCAGTCAGATTCCGCCCCGATCTGGGAAAACCCGATTGTCAGCTGGTCTCCCCGCCGGATTGCGATCCCGGAACCGTTCACGTAGAATTCCGGTCCGCTGCCTTCCGTTTCATCCGGAGCCATCTGAATTTCTCTCCCCGAAGTTTTCTCAGCCGCCTTGCCGGAGCCTGCCTTCTCCCCTGAGCTCAGGGCAGTCTGCCTGGCACATCCACAGGCACCTGCCAGGAGAAATCCTGACAGGATCATGAGAGATGCTGCCTTTATCGCAGTCATTTATTTTCTGCGCTTGCGGACAAAGGCAAAGATACTCTGAATAACGATGAATACGAACAGCAGGATCGCACTCAGAATATTCGGCCAGGAGCTGGCAAGCTTTCCGTTTGTTTTGACGATTGATGAGATCGTACCATTGATCAGCACGCCGAAGAACGTACCGAAAACATTACCGACACCGCCTGTCAGCAGCGTTCCGCCGATAACAGCCGAGGAAATCGCGTCCATCTCCAGGCCGGTCGCCTGGGACACGGAGCCTGCCATCGTATTCAGGCAGTAGCAGATGCCTCCGATCGACGTGAGCAGCGAGCAGAGCAGATGCACGCGGAGCTTGATGGACTTGACATTCAGACCCATCATGGCAGCGGAGGTCGCATTACCGCCTACCGCGTACAGGGAGCGGCCGAACCTCGTATACCGGAGCATCAGGAAGCTTACAATCAGAACAATCAGGGCAATCACAACAGTGATCCGGATGTAGGGCTGCATAATCATGCCTTTTTTATTCGCATAACCGCCGAAAGGAATGACGATCTTCATGTTCGCAAGATCATAGAACAGCTTGTTGATCGATTCCGTGATAGAAACCTGCTCCGTGCTGATCACAGCCGTCATGCCTCGGCAGAAGAACATTCCCGCCATGGATACGATGAACGGCTGAATCTGCAGGTAGCCGACCAGGAAGCCCTGCAGGCTTCCGAACCCGATGCCGACCGCAAGCACGATCAGCATCATGGGGATGGCGCCGATCCCGCTTCTCATTCCGACCGCGAGCATCATACAGTCCAGCGCGACCAGCGCTCCGACCGAGATATCAATGCCGGCCGTCAGCATGACAAGCGTCATTCCGCAGGCAACACAGATCAGTCCCGCGTTTGTAATCAGGATGTTCAGGAAGGTCTGCAGATGGGTGAAGCCCTTGTATCCGTAAGCGATGCAGCCGCCCGCGTACAGAACACAGAACAGCACGATGGTAATCAGAAGGAGAATCGTATTACTGTTAATACCGCCTTTTTTGCTCTTCATATCCAATTCACCTCCTTAAGCTGCCTTGACGGCTCTTCTCTTCTTCATGTAGGCCTTCACCGGCTCGGACTGGATCGATACGATCAGGATGACGATGATCGCCTTGAAGACCGGAGCCTGTGTCGTGGAAACACCAAGTGCATACAGGGTTGTGGTGATCGCCTGAATCGTGTAGGCGCCGATAATGGAACCGGCGAGAGAGAACCGTCCACCGCCGAGGCTGTTGCCGCCCAGAGCGACCGCAAGAATCGCATCCATCTCAAGGTAGAGGCCAATGTTGTTGGAATCGGCAGATGTGATTCGGGAAGAGTTTACAATTCCGGCGATTCCCGCGAACATCCCGCACAGGACGTAGGTCAGGAAAATGATCCTGGTGGAGTTCAGACCGGAGATCCGGCTTGCGCGCCGGTTGATTCCGACTGACTGAATATACATGCCAAGCGCGGTTTTTTTGAGCACAAGCGTCATGACAACCACACAGAGTATCGTGATGATGATCGGTGTCGGGATCGGCCCCAGGAACGCTCCGAAGATCGAGTAGGAAGGATTCCTGACATAAACGATCAGGTCATTGCACAGCAGAAGGCCGATGGCACGTGCCGCCGAGTACAGGATCAGTGTCGCGACCATGGGCTGGATCTGGAACACCGCAACCAGCGTCCCGTTAAAGCATCCGCACAAAACTCCCATCAGGATGCCGCCCAGCACGCCGACAATGAGAGGCACCGCCAGTTCATTTGTCGAAGACACCCCATATCCGGCCAGGAGCATGCAGCAGAAGCTGGCGCACAGGCTCATCACTGAACCGACGGAAATATCGGTTCCCGCTGAGGACGAGACAACCAGCGTCATGCCGATGGCCAGGATCGCCGCTTCACTGCCGCGGTTCAGGATGTCGATGATACGTCCGTACAGAACCACACCGTTGCTCGTCGTATTCTGAAGCGTGATCATGAAAAACGAGAACGGGTTATTGCCGGAAATGATATCGAATATGATATTCACGCCCATGACAAGGATCAGGGCCACGATCGGGAGCAGCAGATTGGAACTGCTCAGCCGCCCAAGTACAGACTTCTTTTTCATGATTCCTGCTCACCTCCCGCGATTGCCTTCATAACGTTTTCCTGTGTCAGGTCATGATCAAGTTCGCCGACCTTCTGTCCGTCTCTCATGATCGCCATACGGCTGCAGGTTCTGAGCATCTCAGAGATCTCGGATGAGATAAAGAGAATACTCTTTCCCTCGGATGCCAGCTTGAGGATCAGCTTCTGGATCTCTGCCTTGGTTCCGACATCGATGCCTCTGGTCGGTTCGTCCAGAATCAAAAAGTCCGGATTCGTGGCAAGCCAGCGGCCCAGTATGACCTTCTGCTGATTGCCGCCGGACAGCTGGCGGATCAGTGTCTCTCTGGACGGAGTCTTCACCTGGAGCATCTTGATCATCTCATCTGCGATCTGCTCCTGCTTTGCCCTGGAGAGGAGACGGAACATTCCCTTCTTCGCCTGAAGTGCAAGAATGATATTCTCCCTGATGGACAGATCGGCGATGATGCCTTCTGCCTTTCTGTCATCTGGAAGCATGCCCATGCCCAGGTTCATGGCATCGATGGGCTGGCTGATCTTCACTTCTTTTCCATTCACCTCGAGCGTTCCGGTATTTGCCTTGTCCGCGCCGTAGATGGCACGCGCCAGCTCCGAGCGGCCGGATCCGAGAAGGCCGGCGATTCCGACAACCTCTCCCTTGTGAATATCGAAATCAAACGGTTTCACCGTTCCGGTATGGCTAAGCCCCTTTGCGCTGATTTCGAGCGGAGCATGGGTCGCATCGTTGCTTTCCTTCTGGATCTCCTCCAGATCATTCAGATCTTTGCCCATCATAGCGGCGACCAGCTTCACGCGGGGCAGCTCCGCGATCGGATACTCTCCGACAAAATGACCGTCCCGGAGCACCGTAATCCGGTCACATACCGCATAGACCTGTTCCAGGAAATGTGTGACGAAGATGATGCCGACCCCCTGGTCACGGAGTCTTCTCATCAGTACAAAGAGCTTTTCCACTTCCTCGTCGTCCAGGGAGGATGTCGGTTCATCCAGGATCAACACCTTGCATTCCATATCGACAGCTCTTGCGATCGCGACCATCTGCTGGATCGCAAGAGAATAGTTTTCCAGATTCTGGGTCACATCGACAGAAATCCCGAGTTCATCCATGATCTTCTGGGATCTTTTGTTATAAGACTTTCTGTCGATTGTGTGCAGTTTTGTCATCGGCTCTCTTCCGATGAACAGATTCTCCGCTACCGAGAGGTTCGGGCAGAGGTTGACTTCCTGATACACGGTGGAGATGCCGACATTCTGGGCTTCTCTTGTAGAATGGTTTTTCACGGGGCCGCTGATTCCTTCGATGTGAATCTCGCCGGCTTCGAAGTCGTTGATGCCGGTCAGGCACTTGATCAGCGTAGACTTACCTGCTCCGTTCTCACCCATCAACGCATGGATCTCGCCCCGCCTCAGCGTAAAATCAACGTTCTCCAGGGCCTTCACACCGGGAAATGTCATTGATATGCCTCTGGCGGTCAATACAACATTTTCCTCCATTCGTCCGCTCCTTTCCTGTTGTTTTCCTAAAAAGAGGGGCCCCCGTAAATGGGGGCCCCTGAAGTTCTCAATCCGTCATACCGGTATTGTCAGGGTTCCCTGTCATAACGGCAGGTACTCCTCAGCGGGGTTGCCGCCGAAAGACTTGATTACCGGTCCGAATTAATACTGCGCTTCGATGATCTCATCGGTTACGATGGTGATTTCCTGAGGCTCTCCGTTGATCTCGAAATCAACAGCGGCATCCTCAAGGCCATACCAATGCTCAGGCATGTAGACTTCCTTCTCCGGCTCCTCGCCATCCTGCAGCTGCTTGATAACTTCCTCAACAGTCGGAGCTGCCAGCGGGTTGCACTCGAAGTCAGCGGTGATCTTCTCAGCCTTGACATCTTCCAGACCAGCGGTGCAGGCGTCGAAGGAGATCAGGATGACATCGCCGTTCGGGCCATAGGAAACACCTGCGTTGTCCATGGCGGTCATGGCGCCGAATGCTTCGTTGTCGTTCTGGCAGACAACTACATTGTACTGTCCCTCATAGGACTTCGCGAAGGACTCCATGACTTCCTGGCCGCCGGCCTCGGTGAAGTCACCGGTCTGCTCGTCAAGGATCGTCCAGCCTTCTCTGTCAGCGATTTCC
>ONVT01000166.1 GCA_900321365.1 uncultured Eubacteriales bacterium
AACGTATCCCGGACCTTCTCCCGGCCATAGTCGGGAAACGCCCAGTAGCCGAAGTCCCCGTACGCGCTGATATCATACCTGCGGTCACCCGTAGCGACGGTCAGGATGAGAGCATCCTTCCAGTCCTCGCTGGTGTTATGCCCGAGCTTTGTCTTTTCCTCCGTCGCCCCGATGCCGATATTGTATCCGGCGCGAAGTTCTTCACTCAGGGTCGTAATGTCGCCACACCAGGTATAATTACCCAGTCTGTCCACAAGAACCACATAGACGCCGACTCCGTATTTCTCCGAAAGCTCTTTCGCCCGCCTGGTGAATTCCGTCACCTGGTTGTCAGACAGCACGCCCGCCTCATCCACTACATTGGGAAGATCCTTCTCCCACATGTCCGGGCAGAGGGAATAGCAGGGAAGCGTCTGGTTCACCGCTTCAAACGTATAGCGGTACCTGCCGTATTCCCCGGTGATGGTGCTGCCGTTCATCGTTCCCCGGAACTGGTTGCCTTTATGATCGGTGAAGGTGAAGTTGTTCCCGTCCAGGGTCCAGTGGATTGAAAATGCGCTTTTGTTGAACAGGAAGATGCCCGTGCCGTCCTCATTCAGCGCGATGTAATCATAGCGCCAGGTCGGGTGGCCCTCTGCCTCACCATTCTGGCTCCCCGTCTCCTCACGGCCTGTGACGGCGAACACGACAGGCCCGCCCGCCGTGGTGGAACCACTGTCGGACGAGTGCTGCACATCCGTCGTGATCTGCGGCTCTTTGTCCGCGTCCGCGGAAGTCAGGGCGTCCTGTGACGCTTCCGGAGCATCATCGATGGATCCGCCCAGGGAGGTCTCATTCTTCGTATAGACATATTCGTAGTCGAGATACTCAACCTGGATCACTCCGCCTTCCAGCGTACCCTTCACCGATTCCTCATCTTCGTCCGTGAAGGAAAATGCGCTTCCGTCGAGTTCCCATGTGATGGAATAGACATTTCCGTTGAACTGAATCTCGCCTTTTCCATTCTTATCCAGCTGAATGTATTCCCCGTCGCACTGATACTGGGTTCCGCCCTGCACACAGGAAACGGCGTCATATCTTCCCGTCACATCGTCCTCATCCGACGCGAAAAGGACGGCCGGAAAAGCGATGAGCACAAAGGCAATAACAAACAGGACTGCCAGACTATTTCTGATCGTTCTCATAACAGCCTCCTTCTCAGAATCCGCTCAGGATGAACTGGACAAGCAGATAGAACACGACGAACAGAACAGCGGTTATGCCTCCGAACATGCCGAAGAACCTCCCCTTGTCCACCGGGAGGTCCCCGACGAACTTTCCGGTCTGCCCGTTCATGGCATAAAGGTAATTCTTTCCGTTCCAGCCCACTTTCAGGATGTACACCGGCAGAAGCGCGTAATGGACCTGCCCCTTCTCAAAGCTGACCTTGCTTCCATAGGGGAGTACGGTCATGTACGGTCCCTTCCGCGCGTCCGTAAACGCGATATTCTGCGCACTCGCCACCGCCCTCGTCTTCGCCCTGTCGGAGCTCTCATCGATATAGACGTCGCACTTGTCCGCAAGATAGCCCGGCAGGTAGGATGTGGAGAACTCTGTCATCTGGGAATAGTCAAACGGCTCCAGGCTGTCCATCAGGTCGTCCGGCATGTTGCGCGACGCGTCCGTCGGGATCAGGCTGAATCCGACTTCAAGAGAGCGGCGGATGGCAAACTGGCTGGTTCTCTTCACGATATAGTCGCCCTCACGGTGTGAGGTCGAGGTCTCGCCAAGGAAGGAATAGTCTCCGCTCACATGGCTGTCAAACAGCCAGAACGGGACATAGATCCCGCGGAGCTTTTCGATCGTGCTGGTGGAAGAAAATGTCTTCGGCAGCAGGAATTTCCCTTTGCAGAACTTCCTGTAGGAATCCTCCGCCGTCTTCTGATCCAGCTTGAAGGGAATGATATACTGGGGCCGCATGGTCCCGCTCAGCTTGGATTCGATGATGGTCGGGTTCCCGCAGTACGGGCAGGAGGTAGCGGCGGTGGAAGCCTCTGCCAGGATCTCGCCTCCGCAGCTCGGGCAGGAGTACGCCACCATGTTCGCGGAATCCTCACCCCAGTCCGCGGGGATCGTGGACGCGTCCCACTTTCCGCCGACGCTGATCTCATCCTCCTTGCGGGACATGACATCCGCCTCGGCCTGCTGTTCGAATTCAACCTCCTGCTTCCCGACGCTCTTGTCGGGTTTGTCCCCGTACATCTTCGCGATCTCATCCGGCGAGTACGAGGAGAGACAATAATCACACTTCAGTTTTCCGCTCGCGGAGTCAAAGTGCAGAGGGCCTCCGCAGGACGGACATTTGTAATTCACGGTATTCTGTGCCATGTTTTTCTCCTTACAGACAGAAAATAAGCCACCGCATCTATCATACCACGAAATGGCCGCAGATAAAATCAGTATCTTACTTCCATGAGCGTCAGGCCAGACGCCGGGGCCGTATGGGCCGCGGCTCCCTTACAGCATTTTTCCAGAATCTCCCGGATTGCCTCCTGGTCCTGTCTTCCGGCGCCGGCCTCCACCAGCTCGCCGGTCATCAGGCGCACCATATGGTTCAGGAAGCCGTCCCCGTAGAAATCCAGGATCACCGTATCCTCATCCGGTCTGGTAATGTCGATCCGGGTGACGGTGCGCACCGTACTCTTCTTCATCTTCAGCCCGCAGAACGAGGCGAAGTCATGACAGCCGGTAAGCACCGCTGCTCCCTCTCTCATCCGCTCCAGATCCAGCTCCTTAGCATACTGCCACAGGAACCTCCGGTTTACCACGTCACTGACTGGACTGGTCCGGATCCGGTATCGGTACCACTTGGAGCTCGTCAGGTATCTGGCATGGAATCTGTCCGAAGCGCGGACAAGGCGGGGCACCGCGATGTCCTCCGGAAGATAGTGGTTCAATGCCCGGAAGAGTGCCTCGTCCTCCGCGCTGCGCAGCTCGGAGGGAAGATCCGTCGTCACTCCCGCCAGCTTCCTGAGAGCGTCCTCCGGAACACGGAAACTGGCTGTCTGCCCCAGCGCGTGCACGCCGGCATCCGTCCTCCCCGCACCGTACACATCGACGTTCGTATCCAGAAGCCTTGTAAGGAGCGTCTCCAGCTTACCCTGGATCGTGTTTTCCACGCCCGGCTGTTTCTGCCATCCCCGGTAGCGGGTCCCCTCATACTGCAGGGTCATCTTGTAATTAATCAGACGCATGTCCCCGACACCTCACGTTTCATTCTGTCAGTTCCGTCATCGTTTCCCTGCCTTTATTCTGAACAGTCCGGGACGGAAAAGAAAAACCCTCACTCCCGAACAGTCCGGAATGAGGGTCTTCCCCGCGTGCGCGACAAGATTCGAACTCGCGACCTTCTGGTCCGTAGCCAGACGCTCTATCCAGCTGAGCTACGCACACACA
>ONVT01000043.1 GCA_900321365.1 uncultured Eubacteriales bacterium
CCTTCTGAAGACTGTCGGAAAGGGGCAGTTCCTCATAGTCTGCCAGGTTTTCCCTGAGCTTCTGGCGCATTACCTTCATGTTTCCGGAAACGGGGAGTTCGGTACTGGTTATGAATGCTCTCGTTACCCTTTCGCCTATGGGAAGGGATGCGTTGATCTTCCTGATCTGATCAACGTACGCCTTTCTGTCAAAGCCTTCGGCAGTCTGGGAGACGATCGCGACATCCTCGTAGGTTCCGTTTTGAACGCCGAGCAGGCAGGATCTCGCCACCCCTGCTATCTGGGAATAAGAATCTTCCAGCTCGTCAGGGTAGACATTCTCGCCGTTGGCGTTGATGATAACGTCCTTGACGCGGCCGCAGATAAACAGCCCGTCCGGTGTCCTTCTGACCAGATCGCCGGTCGCGAACCAGGCCGACTCGTCCCTGGGGACGATCTTACCGTCTATCATGCTGGCGGAGAAGAGCACGCCGCCACGCAGGAAGAGCTCTCCCTCGTCAACTGTACCGTCTCCTATTCTGTATTCGGTAATGGCGAAGGGTTCTCCGATGCTCCCTTTCCGGCGCTGTCCCGGATCAAGCGACTTTTCGAAGGTGATGATGCCCGTCTCGGTCATGCCGAAACCGTTGCTGAGCGGATAGCCGATGTCGTTGAGGATCTCCAGTGTCTCGACAGGAACGTGGCCGCCGCCGGTTGCCATGAAGCGGATCTTCGTTCCGAGGGTCTTCTTCTGAATCAGACGGCTGATCAGCGGATTGAGTTTTTTGCCGTCAAGCTTGTTCCGTATGCCGGCCGCGAGAGTATTGAAGAATAAGGGAACACAGTACAGATGCGTCACGCCATGCCTGCTGCAGGCCGAGAGTATCGTCTGAACGGACTTATCGCGGCAGTAAACAAGGGTTCTGCCCATGATGGAGTAGGGCAGGAATACCATGGAAAAGCCAAATATATGGTGGAACGGAAGAAAAGCAAACAGCTTGCAGCTCCTGCCTTCAATAAACGGGATATCAGGGTTTACCTGCCTGGCCTCGTCGAAGCTCATGATCTGCCTGGCTATGGTCTGGGCATTATAAAGGAAAATGCGGGTGCTGCCGGTCGTGCCGGAGGTGCACAGAGCGACGTACTCGCCCCATCTCTCCTGGCCGCTCTCACCGCCCTTAAGCAATTCGGCCGCGTCAATGAATTCGAGCGGGCTGCCCTCCACTGGCCTTGCGGCAACATAGCAGGTCGCGCGGGCCTCGGCCAGAAGGCCGTTCAGCTGCCCGGGCCGGGAGGCCGGGTTCAGCAGCAGCGGGATCTGGCCGGACATGAGGATGCCCCAGAAGAGCACCGGCCAGTCCATGCAGGTGTCATAGATCAGGCCGACGACTTCGCCGGCGGGTCTTTTCTTTTCCATAACGCCGCAGGCCGCAAGGGACATATTGATATATTCCCTGTACGTCCTGCTGACAATGTTGTCGTTTTTGTCGCTGACCTCGGCAGCTGTATTGTCGGCGTACTGCTCCATCAGGTGGAACATCCCACCGAAGGTCGGATCCTTCCGGAGCGCCTCTAGTGTGTATTTCCAAACATTCTTCATTGTTGAACGGACTCCCGTGAAACTGCTTTTGTCCGCCAGACCACGTTACCAGATGCGCGGTTTATTCATGCGGATGAGAATTGAGATATTCTGTCAGTCCCGGCACAAATTTTGTCTTTCTCCCAAGCCCGCCGTTTCTGAATATATATGACGTTCCGTCAAACTCGTCGTAATTCGGGAATGCCGCTTCGAAATACTCCCTGGACTTCCCGTCACAAGGAACGATGTATTCGACTTTTACATCGCCTTCCCGTATGCCGATATCGGCATACAGCAAATCCACATTCGCGGTTTTGTATCCCTGCGGCAGAGCTTCCTTCATTCGCTCCGCCATCTCCTTTGCATGTTCCTCGTCAATCACGGCGATCAGTCCGATGCCGAACTTGACTCCGGAAGCTTCATATTCTTTATAATCGGAAAAGAGGATTTCCTCATTGCTCATATCCGCATAGGACAATGCTTCGGAATGCAGCTCCCTGTAGAATGCATCCACATCCGTGATACCGGCGATTTCGGCCAGGAAGGCAGCCTCCTGCCGGTCAGTTTCCGTTACGGTTGATCCTGTCAGGTTCGCTGTATCAGACAGGATGGCGCCCAGCAGCAGAGTCGCGGTGGTTTTGTCAATCTCAAGGCCACAATTCAGATAATCCAGCGTAATAATGGTGGCTGTGGAGCCGATCGGCTTTGCCTCATAGACTACCTGATGTCCTGTCGTAACGGTTCCGACGCCATGATGGTCAAGAATGCCGACGATATGCGCATCCTCCATCCCTTCCGCAGCCTGAGCATATTCGCTGTGGTCTACAAGGAATATGGATTTGCCCGAGGCGTCCGCAAGAACCGGCGGCGCCTCAACACCCGCCGTTTTCAGAATGTATGTGGTCTCCCTGTTCACAGGCTCTGTGATCGCAGCTTCCGCCGGATACCCCAGCATCGTCAGCAGACGGGCATAAGCGATCGCGCTGCATACGGTATCCGAATCCGGACTGCGGTGTCCGATGACGATAACGGGACCTTCCTCGATACGCATATTTGCGATGCTTTTCCGGTTCAGCTCATACAGCCACTCCTGCATGTCTCTTTCGGTTTCAGCCTCAGGTTCGGATTCAGCTTCCGCTTTGATCTCAGTTTCAGCTTCCGTTTCCGTTTCCGCTTTGATTTCAGTTTCAGCTTCCGCTTTGATTTCAGCTTCCGTTTCAGAGGCCGCATAAGCCATAGTTGTGAAACTGCCGACACACATCATTGCCAGAGCCAGAAAAACGATAAGAGTCTTCTTCATCTGTTCCCCTCCATACTACTTTGCCGTGTCGTTTTCATTAATCATAGTAAAAAACTTCAGCGAGATCAAATCCTTCTTTCGACGCATTCTTCTGACGTCTGATATACGGAATCGATTCTTAACTAATCCTTTTTGTGCTTGATGATACAGATGCTGAACCCGGACGGTGAAACCATCATGGCTGCTTTGGATGTTCTGGTATTAACCGTTTCTTCGCCATATGCATTCTTAAAACCGCGCTCCAG
>ONVT01000111.1 GCA_900321365.1 uncultured Eubacteriales bacterium
CGGCCGGTGGAGATGACGGCTGCGCCGCCTGCTTTCGCCTCATCGGGGAAGATCTCGGGAGTCGGATTCGCGCAGGCAAAGACAATGGCATCCTTGTTCATGGTTGCAACCATTTCCCTGGTGACGGTTCCGGGGGCGGATACGCCGATGAAGACGTCAGCCCCGGCCAGATGATCCGCAAGAGTGCCGGGCTTTTTTTCAAGGTTTGTCTGAAGAGCCATCTCCTCCTTGATCCAGTTCAGCCCTTCACGGCCTTCATAGATCGCGCCCTTTCTGTCACACATGGTGATGTTTTTGAATCCGGCAGAGAGCAGCAGCTTTACGATCGCGATGGCTGCCGCGCCGGCGCCGGAAGTGACGACCTTCACGTCTTCCTTCTTCTTGCCGACGACCTTCAGGGCATTCGTAAGGCCGGCGAGAGTGATCACAGCCGTACCGTGCTGGTCATCGTGGAAAATGGGAATGTCGGTGCATTCCTTGAGCTTGCGTTCGATCTCGAAGCAGCGCGGTGCAGCGATATCCTCCAGGTTGATCCCTCCGAAGGAACCACAGAACAGCGCGACTGCGTGAACGAACTCGTCCACATCTTTTGTATTGACGCACAGCGGTATGGCATCCACGTCTCCGAACGCCTTAAACAGGACGCATTTTCCCTCCATAACGGGCATACCGGCAACAGGGCCGATATCTCCGAGCCCGAGTACTGCCGAACCGTCTGTAATGACGGCGCACATATTGTGACGCCTTGTCAGTTCATAGGATTTTTCCGGATCCTTCTGAATCTCAAGGCAGGGCTGGGCGACTCCCGGCGTATACGCAAGGGAGAGGTCGTCCTTTGTGGAGACGGGGCAGCGGGTAATCACTTCAATCTTGCCTGCCCATTCTTTATGAAGCCGCAATGATTCTTTTGCATAATCCATTCGTTATTCCTCCAAGATAAGACTGGTTGCGGTTTTCTGGTACCCTTCCTGTATCATATATCTGTAAATGACCGGATCGGCGCGCAGGTTATTCCCGTTCACCGGGATCAGTAATTGCCTGTGAACATGGTTTTGGGCTGCGGCGGAGTATAGCTGCCGAAATACCCGGCGAAATCCATGCTCAGATAATCACACAGATCCTTGATTTCGCGCATCGTATTGTCATTCACCTGAATGCCGTTTGCCTTTCGGTCTGCCATGGCTTCAATCTCTTTCTCACCGTGGGAGTAGATTCTTTCCTCTCCTTCCGCTTTCGGGCTGTTGCGAAGATCATTCAGATAGGCGGACAGATGCTCCTTTATGGCTTCGGGGTCTCCGAAGAAGGACGGGTTAATCGCCGCGAAACCATGGCAGATGCCAGTACCGCCCTGCTCAGCCATCTCGGGAGTGCAGCAGTAATTGGAGGTGGTACCGAGGGAAAGAATCGAAGCAAAGATTTCACAGAGCATTCCGTATCCGTATCCCTTATGGCTTCCGGTCACCATCGACGCGCCTCCGAGGGGCATGATGCCGCCGCCGTTTTTCGCCACAATATTGGAAAGCACGTCCGGTGCGTCGCAGCTGGGTTTCCCGTCTTTATTCAGGGCCCATCCTTCCGGAAGGGGCTTTTCCATCTTGTTGTACATCTCAAGCTTTCCTCTCGTCACAACCGTCGTGGATGCGTCAAAGAGGAAGGGATACGGGTCTGCGGGCATGGAGACGGCGATCGGGTTGGAGCCCAGCATCGCAAGCCTGCCATAGGTGGGAACCATGATAGCCTCGGAATTGGTGCATGAGAAACCAAGGAGCCCCGCGTCGCAGGCCATCTTTGCGTAATATCCTGCTATGCCGTAATGATTGGATCTGCGAACGGTCACGATGCCGACACCGTTTTCCTTAGCCTTTTTGATGGCGATATTCATGGCATAATGACCATTGAGCTGCCCCATGCCGTTATTGCCGTCCACCACGGCGGAAACGGGAGTCTCGAACACGATCTCCGGTTTGTTTTCGGGATGGATTGTGCCCTTTTCGATTCCCTTATGGTAGCGTACCATGCGCTGCATGCCATGGCTTTCGATACCATAAAGATCGGAGAGCAGCAGAACATCCGATATGATGCGGCTCTCACTCTCCGTGAATCCGAAACGCTGGAATGCTTCCATACACAGAGCGTCCAGCGTCTCATACGACCATTTTACATAACCCATGTTTTTCTCCTTCCTTTCTGAAACATTGACTGTCGGTTACTATTCTCAGGATCTGTACATTAATTACAAATATCACTGCCTGGGTTTTTCTTTGACAGCAGCAGGCAAAAAACTCACACAGCTAAGACATTCATCTTTCATCTGTCAGCACCAGCTGATATCTGTCTTAAGCCTGTACCGCAATCGAAAAACAGTATCTGGCTATGAAAGGGCTGCCGTAAGTCCAAGAGGATCAAGTCCGGCCAGGATCATGCCTCCCAGCACCAGGATGGAAATGACGCAGAAGATCAGGCAGGGAAGCGCATTGGTCCGTATGATCTTCCCCTCATTTCCGATGGAACCTGTTGTTGCGCAGACACTGACGACGTTGTTGACGCAGATCATATTACCGGCAGCTCCGCCGATATTCTGCAGCGCTACGATCAGAACAGGGCTCAGTTTGATCAGCGTCGCCGTCTGGAACTGCAGGCCGGCAAACAGGGTATTGGAAACGGTATTGGATCCCGACATGAATGCGCCCAGGACACCGATGATCGGGGCGATAATAATGTAGGCATTCCTGAATATGGTCGCCAGGGCCTCAGCCATCACATAGAGCATCGACTCGTCTGTCAGGGATGCGTTCATTCCCGTGTTCCTGTACAGGTACACCATCGACACGCCGAAAGCCAGGGCGATTGCGGCTCCTGAACACTGTTTCAGGGTCGATGAAACAGACTCCCGGATCTTGTCCTTCGGCATCCGGTGCAGGAAAAATGTCAGGATGCCGACGAGGATAAACGGGATGATACCAGGGGACCATCCCCAGTTCCAGTTCCATGTCACACCTTCCACGCCGAAGAAGTCGGTGATCTTGATTCGGAAGATATCACTGGTCAGAAGGGTCTTAAGACCAAACCAGTTCAGTCTGGTGCCGACCAGGATCACACCGATGAGTATATAGGGAACCCATGCCAGGACTGCGGACATTCCATTGTCCACATCCTTTTGGACCTCCTGCTTCGAAAGCCAGGAGGGATCCCAGTGATCGCGCGGCTCAAAATCCCAGACTTCTTTCGGACACAGGAAACCCCTGCGGGCAGCGACGATTACAATGAACAGTGTCGGAATCGCGCCGATCAGTCCCGGGAACTCCGGCCCGAAGAAGATTGCCATGATAAGGAAGAACACATCAAAGACAACGGCTGTGAACAATGTGAACGGCAGCACCGCAAAGGCATCTTTTCCGGATCTGTTTTTACCGAACAGTCTGCACATGACAAAGACGCCGAAAAAGATGATGAACAGCGCGCAGACCGCCTGGTTGATGCCGGAGTACTTACTCAGGGCCATCCGGAAGGCTTCAGGATCCGCTCCGAGTTCTGTCACGGCATCAGCGACCACCGATGCCGCTGTATTGGTGGGGGTGCCGACTGCGCCATAGCACACGGGAACACTGTTATAGATCAGCGCGACAATGGCGGCGCACAATGGCGGAAAGCCAAGACTGATGAGAAGAGGGGCAACCAGCGCGGGAGGAGTTCCGAAGCCGGCGGCACCTTCAATAAACGCTGCGAAAACAAACCCGACAATGACGGCCTGAATCCGCCGGTCAGGATTGACGCTTCGAAATACGCGCTGGATGGCTGTGACTGCACCCGAATTCTTCAGGGTATTCATGATCAGAATGGCGCCGAACACGACGGAAAGGGTGGTAAGGCATTCAAAGGCGCCGTCTACCGCCCACGCCGCGGCGGTAACAAAATCCTGTTTCCAGAAGAGAACAGCAATCAGAAATGTGAGAAGCCATCCGACAGGAAGGGCCCTTTTCGCCGTCCAGCTGAAAGCTATCATAAGGATGATAACAACCAGAATAGGTATTGCAGCTATTAATGCAGTCATTTCGGTTCTCCTGTTCATGCTGCAAAGTGTGCAGAAGGGGTCGGATCTACTGTCTGAGATGGAATCCTTCTGAATGCATCTTCCATCAGTATAGCACATAGTTGTTTAAAATTGTCGCTTTCTTTTCAGGACCCCGGTATCTTTATTTTGCCGGGGGTGACGGGCAAGGATTTTCGTCTCAAACACAGAATGACAAAAGGGGGAAAATGATGTATGATAGATTTTGTTGAAACAAGAGGGAGATGAACAGGGAGAAGGCCACATGATCAGAGACGAATACCGCGAAAGAAACGCGTTTGCTTTCAAGATCGGAGAAGGAAGCTTTGAGGCTGTCCGAACGAAGCTGGGAGAGCTGTGGCCGCAGATTACGGCGCTGCTGGATGAACTGGGCTGCGAGAATTTCAGCCTGTGGCAGATCGGGGATCTGGTTTTCGGATATTATGAGACAGAGGGACGCCCGATCCTGTCAGAGGGGAATGA
>ONVT01000077.1 GCA_900321365.1 uncultured Eubacteriales bacterium
CATTGTCTTCCGCTGGCAGATCCGCACCCGCCGCAGTTTCACCTTCCTTGTGGCTGCCATGTCCGAAAATCTCAAATGTCTTAAACTTAAACCCGCAGATCCGGACTACGGCAATGCCGCTTCCATCCTGATAAGTGAGATCCGCCCTCAAAAGGTGCAGCAGCCAGGTCATCCGCCCGTCTGCCCCGAAATCCTTTTCCTCCCGCTTTACATGCAGCCGGTACCTCAGCGGCACGAACAGCACAAGCAGAATCACGAGAATGAGAATTCCGAGGATCACCAGCAGGACGATGCCGATGATCTTAAGGATCGTCAACAATATTCCGGGCATAATCACTCATTCCCTTCCGACAAAAAGGAACGGATATCTGCGTCGCCCCGGTCCGAATACACATCCCTCACGATGGCTTCCACCATGCTCTGTGCCTCCGTCTTTCCCTGTCCAAGTCCAACGATCATCCGGCAGTGCTTCCGGATCCAGTCATGGCGAAGCTCCCTGGCGGCCATGATCTCCAGCTGGCTGCTCTCACTTTGCGGCAGAAGAACCACATAGACCCCGGCAGGATATTCCCCGCGGTCGATTTCTTCCATCACGCGCGCTTTCCTGCCGGCGATCAGACGCCCCACATAGAGATTCTTATACCAAACCATTCCGTCAGCCCCGTCATCCCCATCTGTTCTGCCGCCTCAGCTCCAGATAATCCGCATACCCTTTCTCAAGAATCATCTTCTCATTGGAAAACTTCAGAAGATGATATGCCTCATGAAACTTATAGAAACCGGAGTCCACGAAGAACTCCTCTCTCTGCGGCTTCGAATAATAGCTCTCACCCCGCATCAGATACCAGTGCACCACCTTCTCCACGGTATTCTGCGGGACATTAAAAGAATACTGGCTCTTTCCGATATACTGAATAATCTGCGCCCTCGCTCCGGTCTCTTCCCGAACCTCGCGAAGTGCTGTCTGGTCATACTCTTCGCCGTCCTCGACAGTTCCCTTCGGCAGGACCCATCCCTCGTAACGGTTCCGATAGCTCTTATACAGGACAAGAATCTTGCCCCTGAAGATGACCACACCGCCACAGCTTGTTGCCTCAATCATTGCAACGCCTCCTGTCTGTGTTCCGGCTGTGTCAGGCCTGTCCGGCCTGTCTGGCTGTATTCTGATTCTTTTCACCTGCTCCCTGAACTCTGTAGCAGGCAGATCTCATAAATTATGAATCAGTATACCGTAAAAATGATCATTTATCAATTTGACTGTCATTCACCCGTAAAAGAATGCGTCAAATATCTGTTTCGCGATCGGGACTGCTGTCTCGGAGCCGGTTCCCCCGTCCTCCGCGATCACAGCGACCGCAATGTGCGGCTCCGTGGTCTGCGCGAATCCGCAGAACCAGGAATGCGTTCCCGTCACGCCGTCCTTCTCATATTCCGCGGAGCCAGTCTTCCCGGCAACCGTGTACCCGTTTCCTGACAGGGCGGCCGCCGTCCCGGTCTCCGCCGTCCGCTTCATGTACTCCGTGAGAACCCCCGCCTCGTCCGGGGTGAGGACCTTCTTGTAGATCTCCGGTTCATACTGCTTCACAACAGTGCCGTCACTTGTCTCGGTATGATCCACGTAATACGGTCTCATCATGATCCCGCCGTTCGCGATCGTGGAAGTGACGAGAGCCATATGCAGCGGCGTCACCAGAGTTGCGCCCTGCCCGATCGCCGTCGTCATCTCTTCGCCGGACGAGGAATCCTTCGTCAGAGTAAACAGACTTTGGGAATGCGGCATACTCGTGGGCAGCGCGTGATTGAACAGGAAATCCTCCGCAACATTCCGAAATTCCACATTGTCCAGCTCCAGCCCGATCTGTGCAAAAGCGGTATTGCAGGAATTGGCAAATGCACCCCCCAGGTCTTCCTGTCCGTGTACCTGGTTTCCGTAACAGGTGATCGTCACATCTCCCTCGGACAAAAAACCCTCGCAGTTCCACAGAAAATTCGTATAGTCCTTCGGATGCGCTCGGAGATAAGCGAGGGTCGTGACCATCTTGAATGTGGACCCGGGCGGATAAAGCCCCTGGGTCGCCCGGTTGAGGAGCGCGCTCGAAGAGGAATCCGACACGAGGGTTTCCCATTCCAGCCCGATGGTGTTCGGATTGAAATCCGGCTTGCTGACCATCGCCAGGATCCTGCCGGAATCCGGTTCCATGACCACCACTGCACCGCTGTAAGCTCCCAGCGCGTAATACGCGGTCTGCTGCAGCTTTTCATCGAGCGTCACGACAACCCCGTCGCCCTGCACCTTCTCCCCGGTCTCGCCCGCGCGGATCTGCTTGAGCAGGCTTGAATGGGAGCTCATCAGGACATAATTCTCCTCTGCCTCCAGTCCTGACTTCCCGTTGGTCGCGTAGCCCACCACGTGGGCAAACACATTGTCATACGGATAGGACCTTGTCTGCCCTCCGTTCTCGTCCACAAGCGTGGTTGCCAGGACAGTGCCGTCCAGCGTGCGGATGTCGCCGCGGATAACATTGTCGGAGTTCGAGTCCGCCTTGGTATTGTTGATGTTGTTCCTCAGGTCCTCCGCCTCAAAGACATTGATAAAGACAACCCTGCCGATGAGCAGCACAAAGAGCAGCACAAAGATCCATGCAGCGATTGACAGCTCCATGTTATGCTTCCTGCCGGTCATCGGTTCTTCTCTCTTCGGATTCAGCTCAATCCTGCGAACCTCAATATCTTCCGGCTCATCCCTGTCTGGATCCTGTCTCATTTTCCAGCCTCCTGTTGTGCTATGCGTCTCCGTGTCCGGTCCTCCAGCTCGGGGTCGCGCACCCGTTCTCTCACCTCATCACCCCGCAGCATGTACAGTCCCTGAACGATCGCGAACATCAGGATCGTACTCAGCACCGAGCTTCCTCCGTAGCTGACCAGGGGCAGGGTGACGCCTGTCATCGGGATCAGCTTCGTCCCGCCCCCGATTGTCAGGAATACCTGCGTGGCGTAAGTAGCGCCGAGTCCCAGCGCCGTCAGCCGGTAGAACCGGTTGTTCAGCTTCATCGCGATATTGATGAACATCAGGAAAACCGACATGCAGATGATGATGAGGCAGATCCCGAAGATCGAGCCCAGCTCCTCAAGGATCGCGCTGAACATGAAATCCTGGGACACGTATGGAATCGCCCCAGGGCTTCCCTGGCAGAGCCCGGTTCCCAGCCATCCGCCCGCTGCGATCGCAAACAGGGACTGGCAGATCTGATACCCTGTCCCGGAATAATCCTGGAACGGATCCTGCCAGATCCGGACACGGACCCTGACATGCGCAAAGAGGAAATACGCCGCCACCGCCGCAATGCAGAACGCGAAGAGCCCGATCAGCGTCAGGAACGGATTGCGCGTCGCGACGAACAGCATAATCAGATACGTCACGAAAAAGATCAGGGCGGAGCCAAGGTCATTAGATATCACCAGGATCAGGACATGCACGGCGGCAAGCACCGTCGCGAGCACCACCCTCCGGAAGCTGTGCTCCGTGCTCAAAAGCCCTGCCACCGCGAATACAAATATGATCTTCACGAATTCAGACGGCTGCAGCGAGAATCCCGCGACCGAGATCGACAGCTTCGCGCCGTTGGTGACACGCGCCGCGATCACAACCAGGCCCAGAAGACCGATTCCGACAAACACATACCCCCAGGTAAGCCGGGTCAGCACGAGCAGCTTACGCACAATCAGGGGGACGATCAGTGCCAGCGCTGTTCCTGCCGCCGCAATCTCGAACTGCTTCAGGGACTGGTCCGTGGAAAACCGCGTCACCATGATGAAGCCGATCGCAAGAAGCATGCACATGTTATTGATCAGGCTCCGGGATGCCCTTGGATAGAGGTTTCGGAACAGAAGAAGCGTGAACATCAGGTAAAGTACCTGCGCGGCATAGAAAAAGATCAGGTCGATCTGGAATGAATTCAGAAACAGCGTAACAAATCCCAGAAAATGAATCAGAAACATCTCCACATTCTGGCGCAGAAAGATCCGGTCCCTCGAGCGGGCGTCACTCTGCCGAAAGACCGTTACACTCTCAATCGTATAGATCACCATCAAAACCAGGATCACATAGTGAAAGACTCTGGCAGCCACTATGGGCAGGTTCGTCAGATTCACGCTACTGTGCTCCTTTCCGAATGTGTCCCCTTGTCACGGCGTCAGGAAGCTGTCCCTGCAGGATCTTCCCCGTCTCTTCCCCGCTCTCGACTGTGAACAGATACCTGATCGACGCGGGGGCGAGCCTTTCCACCTGGTCCTGCAGGGAGACAAGTTCCAGCGGGACACTGTTGTAAATCGTATTGGTACAGATCAGACAGTCATTTCTCACCGGGAACAGGATGCCCCTGCGGTCCTTCAGATACCGGATTCCGCTCCTCTTCCTGCAGCCGGAGGTCGTCTTCACCAGGCACTGCGCGGAGATCATCAGTGTCTGATACCCGTAGACCACGCACTCACTGCCTCCGCACCTGATATTCTCAAATCCGGAGTTTCTGTTTTTTCCGCCTGCACACCCGTTATTCTCAGGTCCTGCGTTTCTGTTCTGTCCGCCTGCACACCCGTTATTCTCAGGTCCTGCGTTTCTGTTCTGTCCGCCTGCACACCCACGCTCAAGAAGATCCCTCCAGGAGCACTCGTATGGCAGCGTGTCCATCGTCACGCCCAGATCCTTTAACTCCCTGCGCGCGTAAGAGTTCCAGGTATACAGCCCTGCGTCCGCGATCACCTCGAAGCCGTCTGATTCATTCAGCAGCCCCGCCTCCTTCAGCGCATGCAGCTGGTCATAACATCTCACCAGGATCCCGTCCAGCGAATCTTTCATTTTCCGGGAAAATGCGCCGAATTCTCTTTCCATCCGTTCCCGGACGGTCTGAGCGGTGTCCACCCTCCAGATCCCCGGCATCATGAGATACGCCTTTTTTCCGGACGCTCTCACTCTCCGCGCATTTCGCGCCGTACAGATCGAATAATCCAGATAGATGCCTCCGGTCCTCTCATCCTGAAGCACCGCATCAAGCTGGGCGTCTGTGCAGACCGAGGCTGTCACGGGAGGGTGGCAAATCCCTGTATTTTCTCCATTCCTGCTTCCGGCAATTGATCCAGACTCTCTGCTGTCCTCAATTACCCCAGACTCTCCGCTGTCCTCAATTGTTCCATATTCTCCGCTATCCTCAATTGCTCCAGATTCTCTGCTGTTAGCTTTCAGGGTTCCTGCAGCTGTCAGGTCAGCAGGCTCCCTCCGGTACGGCTGCAGGATCATCTCCCGGATTCCGTCCAGCGCATTTCGACGTAGCTCGTTCAGGTCCCGGACCGGCACAAACAGGCCGTCATCCAGATCGATTTCTATCGATTCAAATTCAAAGTCCGTATTACCGGTTTTATCGATCTGCCGACGAACCGCGGCTCTGTCAGCGGGGCGGTTCGTCGCTGGAGAGGGAACAAATCCCTCCGCACGGAAGAAAAGTCCCCCCTGATCAGACTCACATACTGATGCCGGCTCATCCTTCCGGAGGGAAATACTCCCCTCCTGATAAGACACACACATTGATGCCGGCTCATCCTTCCGGATCGACACCTTCGCCCTGAGAGGAACCTTCTTTTGAGTATCGACATATCTCTCCCTGATCCGGGCCGCCGTCTCCTGAATCTTTCTGAGGCGATCCCCCGACGGTTCCTTCTTTTCCTTCAGGGTCATCATCTCCCGGCCGTTTCGGACGTGGTAGTATCCTTCCGAAAACTCGCCTCTGGAAAACAGTTCGCCCAGCAGTCTCTCATCCGCTTCCTCAACCAGGAATCCGCCGCGCCCCTTCTCAAGGTACAGGTCGATATACTTCCGGTACATCGCCGTCACACCCGCGGCATACTCCGCGCTCTTCATCCTTCCCTCGATCTTGAGAGAAGAAATCCCGGCATCAATCAGGTCAGGAAGCAGGCGAAGGGTGCAGATATCTTTCGGGCTGAGCAGATAGTGTTCAGCGGCACCGCTGCGTCTTGCACGGGCCTCCGGGCCGTGTGTCCGGTCATTCCCTGGCCGTGAACCGGATGTCAAGTCTCTCTCATCCGGAACACCTTCACACAGTTCCCATGGAAGCCGGCACGGCTGTGCGCAGCGGCCGCGGTTCCCGCTCCTCCCGCCGATCATGCTGCTCATCAGGCACTTTCCGGAATAGCAGTAACACAGCGCTCCGTGCACAAAAGTCTCAAGTTCCACGTCGCACTGCCTGCGGATCATCCTGATCTCGTCCAGGCTCAGCTCACGCGACAGCACGACCCGCTCCGCACCCATATCCTGAAGAAGAGAAGCCCCGTCAGGCCCGGTGATTGTCATCTGCGTGGATGCATGCAGCGGCAGATCCGGAAATCTCTCCCTCAAAAAACGAAATACACCGAAGTCCTGCACCAACACCGCGTCCACGCCATGCTCATAAATCGGTGCAAGATACTCCGGCAGTATCTGGGTCAGCTCCTGCTCCCTGAGGAGCGTATTCACGGTAAGGTACAGCTTCACGCCGTGCAGATGGCAGTAATCGATCGCCTCCAGAAGCTCCTCTGTCTCCGGATTCCGGGCAAATGCGCGTGCCCCGAACAGCCTGCCGCCTGCATAGACCGCGTCCGCTCCCGCATTTACCGCAGCGCGGATGCCTTCCATGCTTCCGCCAGGCGCCAGGAGTTCAACCATTCTGCTCTTCCCGGCTGTCTTGTTCATGCTTTATCCGTCCGGGCGGAGGAACCCTCCTGTCCGCGATCCCGGGAAGCATCTTCTTTCTGATCGTAAGGCCTTTCCTGTCTCTCATCCCGGGAGCCTTTTTCGATCTGGCCAAGCCTTGCCTCCAGCAGCGCGATCCGCTTAAGATAGTCGTCTGATTCCTCGCTGAGCGCAGTGATCCGTTTCTGGTTCTCCTCCAGCTTTACCTGCGCGGAGACCAGCTCATGCCTCACCTCATACAACTCCCTGTCCTTGTCAGAGAGATCCGCCTCCAGTTTCTCCACCTGGCGTTTCGCCTTAAAGTAGTCATCCGCTGTATTGAGATCCAGCATCAGACTCTTCTGTACGGCGGGCAGGCGGTTGTAACCGTCGAGCGACTTCAGCTCCGTGAGCCTGTTGTTCAGGTACGTCGCAACCTGGTGAATATAGTCCTCACTCTCATACCCGCCAAGCTTATAGATCTTTCCGCCGATCACAACTTCTGTCACATTCTTCTTTTCCATCTGCAACCCCTTATCTGTAAATGTCATTTTCCTGACGTTTTAAAAATTCAATACTCCTGAAACTGGCATCCCCAGAATGATAATTCTCTGTTCTAAGTCATTCGGCTTCATCGGACGAAGGGTTTGGAATTCCGAGATGCCGGTAGGCGAGATCCGTGACGACACGCCCGCTCGGAGTGCGCATCAGGAACCCGTTCTTGATCAGGTAAGGCTCATACACATCCTCTAAAGTCCCTGCGTCCTCCCCGATCGCAGCGGCCAGATTATTCAATCCGACCGGTCCCCCGCCGAACTTCTCCATCATCGTCGTCAGGATCATGCGGTCAAGATTGTCAAGTCCCTTCCTGTCCACATCGAGAAAATCAAGGGCCTTCGCCGCGACCTCACCCGTGATTTCCCCGTCATACATGACCTGCGCGATATCGCGCGAGCGCTTCAGCAGGCGGTTCGCCAGACGCGGTGTCCCCCTCGACCTCCTGGCGATCTCGGCGGCACCCTTCTCGTCGATCTTCACGCCGAGCACATTTGCGGAACGCATCACGATCGTCGTCAGCTCCTCAGCCGTATAATACTCGAGGTGATGAATCACGCCGAAACGATCCCTGAGCGGAGCGGTCAGAAGTCCCGCCCTCGTCGTGGCTCCGATCAGGGTGAAAGGAGGAAGGTCCAGCCGGATCGATCTGGCGGCGGCACCCTTCCCGATCATAATGTCGATCGCGAAATCCTCCATCGCCGGATACAGAACCTCCTCGACCTGGCGGTTCAGGCGGTGGATCTCATCCACAAACAGGACATCCCCCTCGCTCAGGCTGTTCAGCACCGCGGCAATCTCCCCGGGCTTCTCAATCGCCGGACCGGATGTGACCTTCATGTTCACGCCCATCTCATTCGCGATGATGCCGGCCAACGTCGTCTTGCCCAGACCCGGAGGCCCGTAGAACAGCACATGATCCAGAGACTCGCCGCGCTTCTTCGCCGCTTCGATATAGATCTTCAGGGATTTCTTCGCCTTCTCCTGCCCGATGTACTGCTCCAGCGTCTGCGGTCTCAGCTTCGGCTCAAGGCGAAGATCCTCTTCTGTTTCGTCAGTTGTTATAATTCGTTTTGCCATCTGCTTTCAGCGGGGAGTATTCCATTCCCCTTCCGTTTCACACGCTCCTTACAGCCCTATAAACTTCAAAGCCTGCTTCAGAATGTCCTGCGTCTCCATGCCCTCGGTGACCTTCACCTTTCGCACCGCGCGCAGCGCCTCGGAATTCGAATATCCGAGAGCCGTGAGCGCCTGCACCGCGTCAGAAAGCTCCGCGTCGATCAGAGACGACGACGCGCCAGCATCCGTACCCTGGCTCAGATCCGCGCCTCCCGGCAGAATCGCGTCCTCCAGCTTCAGCTTATCCTTCAGCTCCAGGATCAGCTTCTTCGCAGTCTTTGCACCGATTCCCGGAGCCCTGGCAAGCGCCTTGTCATCATCAGAGAAGACAGCAAAGCGGATGTCATTCGCGCTGAGTGTACCAAGAATTCCAAGCGCTGCCTTCGGGCCGACGCCCGAAACCGAAATCATAGTCCGGTAGACATTCAGGTCATCCTGCGACAGGAACCCATACAGGCGCATCGCGTCCTCCGACACGGAGAGGTATGTATGAATCTTCACTTCCTCCCCGACAGAAGGCATATCCGCCGCGTCCCGCACACTGACCAGAACCTGGAATCCGACTCCTCCGACATCCACGATGACACGGTCCGGAAGAACCTGTGCGACCTCTCCGCGAAGAAATGATATCATGCCGTTTTCTGCTCCTCATCACAGATGCTTGTTTTCCAACATCTTTTTTCGGCGATCCCACAGCGACAGCTGTGTGATCAGCTTATCAATTTGTACCCCTGCCCCGGGATGCCCGGCATCCCGGGGCAGCAAAATCTCTCAGTTCTTCAGCGTCTCGATTGCGGCCTTCTCCACCGGGATGCAGTCCGCGTACCGGGCGGTAAACTTCTCGAAGCCTTCGATATCCGCCGGATCCGCGTCCATCGTCTCGCTGGCCATCTCCGAGAAGATCCTCTTCTCAAGCCAGTCCTCCAGAGTCTCTCCTTCTTTCTTCTGAATCAGGAAAAGTGCCAGGAGCGCCATGCCCCAGGGGCCGCCCTCTCCTGCCGTCTCCAGGACACTGACCGGAGCGTGGACCGCCGCGGCCAGATAACTCTGCGCGACTCCCTTTGTCTTGAACAGTCCGCCGTGGCCCATGATGCGGTCTACCTTCATCTTCTCATCCTTCAGCAGGATATCCAGGCCAAGCTTGACCGCTCCAAGCGAAGAATACAGGTGCGAGCGCATAAAGTTCGCAAGGTTGAAATTGCTGTCAGGCTGCCTCGCGAAGAGCGGACGCCCCTCGTTCAGGTGCGTAATGCCCTCGCCGGAGTAGTATCCGTAGGACAGCAGTCCGCCGCAGTCCTTGTCGCCCTTGAGCGAATTCTCATACAGCAGGCCGAACAGCTTACCGGGATCCATCGGGAATCCCGCCAGATCCGCGAATTCTCCAAACAGTTTCACCCATGCGTTCAGGTCGGAAGTTCCGTTGTTCGCATGGGACATCGCCACCGGATAGCCGGACGGCGTCGTAACCATATCGATCTCACGGTACATCTTCGACAGCGGCTTCTCACAGACAAGCATCGCAAACATGCTGGTGCCCGCGCTGACATTTCCGGTGCGCGGCGCAACGGCGTTCGTCGCGACCATTCCGGTTCCCGCGTCGCCCTCGCTCGGCGCCATCACGATCCCTGCCTTCAGGGTTCCGGTCTCGTCCAGCAGCTTCGCGCCTTCCTCCGTCAGCCTGCCCGCTTCCTGACCGGCCGCAAGGACCTTCGGCAGCACGTCGCGCAGCTTCCAGCTGTAGCCGTCCTTCTCGATCAGCTGATCAAACTTTTCAACCATCTTCTGATCATAATCCACCGTGTCGGAATCGATCGGGAAGATACCGGAGGCATCGCCGACACCGGTGATCTTCTCGCCGGTCAGCAGATAATGCACATAGGAGTCGAGCGTCGTCACAAAGTCAACCTTCTTCAGGTGCTCCTCCTTATCCAGCATACACTGGTACAAATGCGCGATCGTCCATCTGAGCGGAATATTGAAGTCAAACAGCTCCGTCAGCTCATCCGCCGCTTTCTCCGTATTCGAATTTCTCCAGGTCTGGAACGGTGAGAGCAGATTCCCTTCTGCATCCAGCGCAATGTATCCGTGCATCATGGCACTGATTCCGATCGCGCCGTAAGTGTCCGGCGTAATTCCGTACTTCTCCTCCACATCCTTCCTCAGATTTGAATAGCAGGTCTTCATGCCATTCATAATCTCTTCCTGCGAATACGTCCAGATCCCGTTGATCAGCGAGTTCTCCCAGCCGAAGCTCCCTGTCGCCAGAACCTCTCCGCTCTCTCCAACCAGAACGCCCTTGATGTTGGTCGATCCGAATTCAATTCCGAGAGCTGTCTTGCCATTCTTAATCGCTTCCCTGATATCCGACATTCTCATTTCCTCCTGAAGTCGTATGTTTTCCTCATGGAAAATGTCCTCATCGGCTCATCTTCCCTGACTATGCCTCTCTGTCTTCCTGATTTTCCCTTTATCTTCCCTGTCCGTAGTATACGTTCAGCCCGTGCTTTCATTTGGGAAAGCTTCAACAGCTCATTTTCCCTGTCCGTAATAAGCGTTCGGCCCGTGCTTTCTCTGGAAATGCTTCTCCTTGATATGTTCCGGAGCATCCGGCGCTTCCGGATCAATCAACTTCGTGATGAAATCCATCTTCGCGACTTCCTCGAGAACCTTCGCATGGTACACAGCCTGGAAACAGTCCTTCCCCCACGCGAACGGCCCGTGGTTCCTGCAGATTACGCCGGGAACATAGACCGGGTTGCGGCCCTCGAACGCCTCGATGATCACCTTGCCCGTGTTCTTTTCATATCCTTCCTCAACCTCCTCAGGAGTGAGGTTTCTCGTACACGGAATCGCGCCGTAGAAATAATCCGCGTGGGTGGTTCCCTTCAGGGGGATGTCCTTCCCCGCCTGCGCCCAGCCGACCGCGAAGGTCGAGTGCGTGTGAACGACGCCGCCAATCTCGGGAAATGCCTTATACAGCTCCAGATGCGTCGCTGTATCCGTGGAAGGATTCAGGTCGCCCTCGACCTTATTCCCCTCCAGATCCATGACCACCATGTGCTCCGGCTTAAGCTCCTCATAGGAAACCCCGCTCGGTTTAATCACAAACAACCCCTTCTCCCGGTCAATCCCGCTCACATTTCCCCAGGTAAATGTGACCAGCTCATACTCCGGAAGCTGCAGATTCGCCCTGCACACTTCCTCCTTCAGTTTTTCCAGCATGTGTCCGCCCTCCTTGATTCATTTTCACAAATGTAACTCTTTCCGGTTTTTTCTTTGCAAAAGTCTGCTGATGTTTCCCCTGTCAAGGGGGAATCCTTTCTCTTATCCCCCGCTGCAGCGCTCCATACGAAGCCACGTCTACACCGCGATTCGCAGACCTCTATGCGTCACCCAAACGCCCACATGAATTCTACATGAATTGTACCAAAGATTCCCTGTCCGTTCAATGTCCCGACGACAGATGGAACTGCACCCGGTTGAGCACCATCTCAAGCGCCACCTGGTTCCGCCCGCCCTCGGGAATGATCACATCCGCGTATCTTTTCGACGGCTCCACGAAAGCCTCATGCATGGGCTTGACCGTCCCCAGATACTGCCCGATCACGCTGTCCAGAGACCGCCCCCTCTCCTTCACGTCACGCAGGATCCGGCGCAGAATCCGGACGTCCGCGTCCGCGTCCACGAACAGCTTGATATCCATCAGGTCCCGGAGCTCCTTCTCATGGAAAATCAGGATCCCCTCCACGACGATCACCCGCGACGGAACCACCGTCTTCGTCTGGTCCGTCCGGTCATAGATCGCATAGTCATAGACAGGACAGTCGATCGCCACGCCACTCTTCAAAGCCGCGATATCACGGATCATCAGCTCCGTGTCAAACGCCGCCGGATGGTCATAGTTCAGCTTCACCCGCTC
>ONVT01000156.1 GCA_900321365.1 uncultured Eubacteriales bacterium
TAGTGTGCTCTCAGCCAGTCTTCGCTCTGGGGACTTAAGTACTTCGGGGCAATGTCAAACATCGTCTTCGCACCGCTCATTCCCTCCGCGTTCATGCGGTACGCGGCCCTTGCGACAGCGGCGAGGATGCTTCCGGTGAATTCCGGGTTCGAATCCAGTTTGAGGCTGTACTCAATCACATGCTTCTTTTCCCCGGTGCTGCCGGAATAGATGACCGAACCCCCGTGGGGCAGCTCACTGTGCTCTGCCTTCAGAACCTCTTCTGTGATGAAATGCACCGTCGTATCGTAGTCGGAGAAATAGTTCGGCATCTCCTTGATTTCTTTCTCAATCCTCGCCGTATCTGCGCCCTCCCCGGCGACGACCCAGCATTCACGTGTATGCTTCTGGCGGGTGGTCAGATCCGGATTCAGACCTGCCCGGACCTGGTCAAGCGCATCCTGAACCGGGACAGTATACTGGCGCGCGTCCTTTACGCCTTCGATCCTGCGGATCGCGTCGGAATGTCCCTGAGAGACGCCGCGTCCCCAGAACGTATAGTCACGCCCGTTTGGAAGAATCGAATGCGCATAGAGCCTGCTGAGCGAGAACATCCCCGGATCCCATCCGCAGGAAATGATCCCGATTTTCCCTCCTGAGCGCGCCGCCTGGTCAACTGCGGCAAAATGCTCCGGTATCCTGGCGTGTGTGTCAAAGCTGTCCACGACATTAAAAAGCGGCGCGTATTTCGGAGTCTGGACGGGCAGGTCTGTCGCGCTTCCTCCGCACAGGACCAGCACGTCGATCTCCCCCGCCATACCGGCCAGTTCATCCGCGCCCAGAACCTTCACACTGTCGGAGGCAGGGCTGACACCGGCAGGGCTGCGGCGTGTAAATATTGCTACAAGTTCCTGATCCGCATTCGCCATAACCGCCTTCTCCACGCCGCGGCCAAGGTTTCCATACCCAAGGATTCCTATTCTGATACTCATATTCATTCCTCTCTTTCCATCAAATTCATCCTATCATAATCCCGGCAAAAAAACGAAGAAACCTCACAGTCAGTCGGACAGGCCGAGAACCGGACGTATCTGATAAACCGAATCAACGATGTAATCAGCGCCGCTCTCCACGAGTTCTTCCCTCGTTCCGTACCCGTAGGTAACGCCGATGCTGCCGCATCCTGCCTCCTTTGCCCCGATGATATCAAATCTGGAATCGCCCACCATGATGACATCGCCTGCCGGAAGAGCAAGCTCCTTCAGCGCACGCCCGATCAGGACGCTCTTTTTGTTGGAGGGATCGTCCGGATCCGGTCCTGCAACGACATCGAAATATTTCATCATGTCAAAATGCTCCAGAATCTGCTTTGACATCTCCTGGGGCTTTGACGTCACAACCGCGCACCGGATCCCGGACTTTCCCAGATCAGACAAAAGGGAACAGATTCCGTCATACAGGTTCAGGTTGTAACATTCGCCCGCGTGATAGCATTCCCGGTACGCCTCTACGGCTTTCCACGCAATCTCCTCGCTCATGTTGCAGAAGGTTGTATAAGAGTAGACGAGGGACGGGCCGACAAATCTGCGCAGCGTCTCCTCAGCAGGAATCTCATATCCCAGCTTTTTCAGGGAATAGCGGACCGAATTCAGAATGCCGGGGCCGGAATCATTGATCGTTCCGTCCAGGTCGAAAAGGACTGCTTTGTATTTCTTCTTTTCGCTGTGTACGGAATGATCCGCTTCGATGTCTTCCTGTGCTGCTGAGCCGGAATCATCCGCTTCGCTGTCGTTCTTCGCCGGTTTTCCGGAATCTACGATCCTGCCGATAAGAGCCTCATCGACGGCAAAGGGGGCCTTTGCGCATTTTGACGGATTGGAGGCAACCGCCCGGATAGTCTTTTCCATCACCGGAAGAAGCTCCTCCTGAGGTATCTCGAGACTTCCGCAGCAGGCACGGAACGTCTCACAGAATTCGCCGACGGACGAAAAACCGGCAAGCTCAAGGATCCTGGAGGAATCCTCAGGCGATGCTTCCTTCAGGTATCCCGCCATGAATGTACAGACGGCTTTCCCGTGCGGCACATGCAGGTCACAGGTCAGAGCATAACTCAGGGCGTGCGGAAGGCTCGTGCCCGTGTGCGCGATCGCCATTCCGCCAAGCATCGCCGCCCTCATCAGGGTTTCATAATCGGCATCTTCCGCCGTCCTCTCTCCCCTGAGAACAGGCAGGCATTCCTTCCATTCCCTGAGTCCGTCCTCAGCGATCAGGCGGGAGATGACACCCGCGTCTGCGTTCAGCCAGCTCTCATACAGGTGAGACAGAGCGTCGAAAGCCGTATTGCAGATTGTCCGGGGGCCTGCTGCGCGAAGATATGACCCGTCGATCAGGGCAAGCTCTGGGAAGAGTTTGAACGGGATTGACCCCTTGACCTTTTTTACATCGTCGGTAAGGACAGAGACCGCGGTCACTTCCGATCCTGTCCCGCAGGTCGTCGGAATGCAGACCACGGGCAGCGTGCTGCCGTCTGCGCCGGACGTATAGAGGTATTCCCTTCCCTCCTGCGGGTGCTTCATCATCAGCGCGACCGCCTTCGCAGCGTCCATCGGGGAGCCTCCACCTGCACCGATCACGAAGTCTGCCTTCTGTGCAAGTCCGAAGTCTCTTGCCTTCATGACCGTCGAAGCGGAAGGATTCTCCTCGACTTCATGAAACCAGACATGTTCCACCTCGTTTTCATCCAGCGTCCTGCAGATATCGTCATAAACGCCGCATGCTTTCGCGGAATGCGCTCCCGTGACGATCAATGCCTTTGACCCCAGTTTTTTCAGATCCTTACCGTGTGCCTCTACCACTCCCCTGCCGCAGAAAACCCTGACCGGCATGTAAAAACGATCCTCACTCATGAATATCTCCTTTACCACAATGTCAGTTCATCAGTTTCACCATTGGTCAATTTCGGTCGGGCATGTGATGCGGAGTCTGTCTTTTCAGGCACCTTCCACAACATACTCGCGGCATCTGCCGGATATTGTATGCGATGCTGTTTCATTCTCACCCCAGTCACCACGGCTGACTGTCACGTGATATCCGATTCTTTCGATCCGTGCCTCCATACAGCGCCTGCACTCAGCCGCCTCATCGCCGGTGCAGATCTTTCCGTCGTAAAGCAGGTATTTTTCCCTCACGCCGGCCGGAGACAGGTTCGGCATGACCACATTCGCGCCGGCCAGGATTCCCTTTTCTCTCCCTTTCGGATCGATTGTCCCGAGGGCGGTGGTTGCGGGAAGAAGTACTCTGGGAAGCATCAGGCGTATCACCGCCAGCAGGTGCAGCGTATCTTTCACCGTCCCCGCCTTCTCTCCTGCAAACGGCGTGTCATGGTGAGGGATAAACGGTCCGATCCCGACCATATGCGGCCGGAAATGCGCCATATAGTACAGATCCTCCAGAATGTGGTCCATGGTCTGTCCAGGTGATCCGACCATGATCCCGCAGCCGACCTGAAAACCGATTTCCTTGAGGTCCTGAAGGCATCTTTTCCGGTTTTCAATCGTCAGCGTATCAGGATGGAGATGGCGGTAGTGCTGTGGGTCGGAGGTCTCCTGCCTGAGCAGGTAGCGGTCCGCCCCTGCGTCGAAATACCGCTGGTAGCTTTCCCTGCTCTTCTCACCGATCGAGAGCGTGACGGCGCAGTCCGGGTGGTGCTCCTTGATTCCCGAGACAAGCAGGCAGATGTCCTCATCCCTGTAGAAGGGATCCTCCCCGCTCTGCAGTACGATCGTTCGGAAGCCCAGCTCATATCCCCGGTCGGCGCAGGCGAGGATTTCCTCCGCGCTCAGGCGGTATCTGCGAGCATTCAGATTGGAATGGCGCAGGCCGCAGTAATAGCAGTCATTTCTGCACCAGCTGCTGAACTCGATCAGCCCCCTCAGGAAAACCGCCTTGTGGTAATGCGCTTCACAGACCTGCCGCGCACTGGCGTAGAGAAACTCCTCCTCCTCGTCGGTCATGCTTTCCAGAAGGGTGCGCATCTCACCGCGCTCCAGCGTCTGTGTTTCCCGGAGGATCCGGATCCGTTCCTGATTCGATGATATCATAGAATGTACCTGTTATGAAACACTTCTCGCCACCCCCGCGACTGCGGGACCGCCTCTGCGAGACACCATAGCGGGAGCGGGCTCTGGTGGCTCACAGAGGCGGTCCCGCAGCCGCGGGGATGGCAGGCGTGACTTGCAACGACTCGCAGCTCAGACAGAAAGCATGTCCTGCGCTTCCGGGATCGGCTGCAGCGCCCGGTTAAGGATCCCGTGCACCTTCGCGATCACCATCCCGTAGTTCGTGATCGGGATGCCGAGGGATGCGGCGTGCTCATTTCGCGACTGGACCTCACGGTCATTCAACATGCAGGCGCCGCAGTGGATGACCACCTTGTACTTCTCCAGATCCTCCGGAAATGACAGCCCGGAGGATGTCTCAAATACAGGATCCTGGCCGGTATACTCCCGGATCCATCCGGGCAGCTTCACCGTTCCGATGTCATTGCATTGTCTGTGATGCGTGCAGCCCTCAGAAATCAGAATCCGGTCTCCGGTTTTTATGTTCTGCAATGCCGAGATCCCCTTCAGCTGCATGGCAAGCGCGCCTTTGTACCGCGCCATCAGGATGGAGAAGGATGTCATCGGAATCTCTTCCGGAACCGTTTTTGACACATGTCCGAAGGCCTGGCTGTCTGTTATCACCAGCGCAGGTGGTTTCGCCAGGCTCTTCAGCGTTCCCTCCAGTTCTGTGTCACGGACGCAGAGAACCTGTACGCCATGATCAAGCAGATCCCTGAGCACCTGCTGCTGGGGAAGAATCAGCCTTCCCTTCGGGGCAGATTCATCGATCGGAATGACCAGGATCACAAGATCCATCGGCCGGACCAGGTCTCCGGCCAGAGGCAGCTCCTTTTTCTCTTTCAGCTTGTGGGCGCTTTGCCCGATCATCTCCCGAAGAAGAGGGATATTCTCCCCGGTAAGGGCGCTGACCAGAATATGGCGCACGGATCCGGACTCAGACGACGGGATATCCTGAAGAATATCCGGCAACTCCGGAGACTGCCCGTCGGTGCAGGGTTTTACAAGATCCGCCTTGTTCCACGCGATGATACAGTCAGTTCCCTGTTCTTTGAACAGCTGAAGAAGCTCCCTGTCAGCGCTCAGAAGCCCCCGCTGTGCGTCGACTACGAGAACTGCCAGATCCGTCCGCCGAAGAATCTCGCGGGTTCTTAGGACGCGAAGTTCTCCCAGCCCTCCCTCATCGTCAAATCCCGGCGTGTCCGTGATGACCACAGGTCCCGCCGGAAGGATCTCCATAGACTTGGAGACCGGATCGGTCGTCGTGCCGGGCACGACAGAAACCACGGACATCTGCTGAGACGTCAGCGCATTTACAAGGCTGGACTTTCCCGCATTGCGGCAGCCGAAGAAACCGATGTGAAGCCGCACACTGCGCGGCGCGTCATTCATACTCATTCATCTTCTCCTGTCTTTGGATAAGCGGTCTGATCCGGTTCAGGTACATTCTGCCGGACAGCGCGAAATGAGGCAGTTCCTCAAACCGACAACCTGGCGCGCAGGCCGCCTTCAGCATCGGATCCGCGATCACTTCCTCATAGCCTCCGAGCACCTCCCGGATCTGATTCTCGCCCGCCGGGCAGGAAGCATCTTCGGGGATCAGTCCCTGTACGGTTTCCGTCAGGGGAATCAGGCTGCATCCTCTTTGGTCTCTCAGTATGCGGTCTGCCGCGACAGATCCCATCGTGACCGGTTCACCGGCGACACACCGGATACCGGAATCACTGCAGCCCTTTATGACATCTAAATACGGAGCACTGCCCGTCTTTTCCTTCGCGCATCGGGTGATCTCGCGAAAAAGCACCGGGGCAAATGCGCCGACAGGGACTCCTGCCACATAGGGAATCCCGAACGTCTCTTCCATCCATCGCGCCGCGAAGATCCCCGTCGAGGAAACGACCAGGTTCACATCCGCGCTCAGGGAATCCTCCAGGTTTTCCAGGGTATCTCCGATGGCCCAGACACTGACCACCTCAAATCCTTCTGACTCAAGCATACTTCGGATGGTATGTGCCTCACTGAGGTTTGTGAAATCCAGAGGCGTCATACCCAGCACGTTGACACGTATTCTGTCCTGACCATATTCA
>ONVT01000339.1 GCA_900321365.1 uncultured Eubacteriales bacterium
GCGACTCGGTGTAATCGATCACATTTTCCGCCTCGACCTCCTCTGACTCCTCCACCATCGGGCAGATTACATAGGCCTGATGATGTTCGCTCACCTGCTTCGCCAGGAACTGGATCGCTTTCGGCCGCCAGGAGGGATCGACCACAGCGTTTTTGATCGGCAGACGGCTCGCAGGCATCTCGTCAATCACGGACACATCCAGGTCCCCGTATAATATAACCGCAAGCGTACGTGGAATCGGCGTGGCGCTCATGACAAGCGTGTGGGGCGTGATTCCTTTTTCTTCCAGCGTCTGTCTCTGGTTCACACCGAACCGATGCTGCTCATCCGTGATGACCAGCGCCAGGTTCTGATAGAGAACCTTTTCCTGGATCAGCGCGTGCGTCCCGATCACGACCTGCACTTCGCCGCTGCCGATCTTCTCATACGCCGTCCTGCGCTCGGATGCTTTCATGGAGCCTGTCAGAAGAGATATCTCAATGCTGAGCGCATTTCTTTCACACAGGTCGGTAAAGGCGTCGTAATGCTGCCTGGCGAGCACCTCTGTCGGAACCATCAAAGCCCCCTGCATTCCGGCTTCCGCGCACTGGATCAGGGCAAGAAACGCGACGATTGTCTTGCCGGATCCAACGTCTCCCTGGACAAGACGCGCCATCACCTTCTTAGAGGACATGTCCCGTGAGATCTCTTTCCACACCCTCTCCTGCGCGCCGGTCAGCTGATAAGGCAAAGACGCAATCACCTGCTTCGTCCGGGCACACTGCATAAGGGCAGCGCCGTTTTGGCTGTCTTCACGTCCTTCCCTCAGGCTCTTCAGCATCAGGATGAAAAAGAAGAATTCGTCAAACACCAGTCTTCTTCTGGACCTGTGGAGCATCTTCTCATCCTTTGGAAAATGAATCCCCGACGCCGCGCTCTTTCTGTCCTCGAGATCATACTGCTTCTTCATCTCATCGGGAAAGGGATCCTCAAAAGACGCCAGATGGTCCTCCCCGAAAAAGACCTCCCTCAACGCTTTCCGGAGTGCATTCTCGGTAAGCCCCCTGACAAGCGGGTATACCGGCTGAAGCGTTTTCCGCAGCCTTTCATAGTCAAACAGGTCATAGACCTTCGGCTGCTGCAAAAAGACTCTGTTTCCCTTCACCCTGATCCTGCCCCGGAAGACATATGTCGTTCCGGGGTGAACCTGGCTTCTGAGAAACGGCATGTTATACCAGGTGACGTCCAGGTACACTCCCCCGGACAGGATCTTCCCTGTCGTGATCTTAAAGGAATTCAGATAGCGGACACTCAGCGCACGCTCAATCACGCCCTGCACTGCGACACATCTCCCATCGTCAAAGATGGAATACGCGCCGGAAGATACCGCCTCTTCGAAGTGATCGTACCCTCTCGGATAATATCTCACAAGATCGCCGACCGTTTCGATGCCGGCTCTTTTGAAGTTTTCACTGCTCTTCGGGCCGATGCCCTTCACTGAGGTGATGGGGGATGATTCCGTCATAAGGTATCCTTCCTTGTCATGGCAACACCCCGGGTTTCAGCCCCGGGGTGTATCGTATGTTTTCTGTCTCTGAACACATCTTACAGCCTGTCCGCCCGATGCACATACCCGGGCTTTTCGGGCGTCGCGATCAGTTCTTTCGTCCGCGTGATCCTCGCATACTTGTCGACGATCTGCGAATCAAGAATCACATCATCCCCGATCTGGGCATGGTCCAGAATCACACTGTTCTTCACAACAGCGCCCTTGCCGATATGGACCGCCCTTCCGATGATCGAATGCTCCACCGTTCCCTCAATCTGGCAGCCGTTGGCAATCATGGAATCCTTCACTTTGGAAGTATCATAGATGCGGGACGGATTCGTATCGGTCGTCCTGGTGTAGATCCACCAGCCATCCTGGAACAGCTCTCTCTGATTCTTCAGATCAAGCAGGCTCAGGTTGGACTCATAGTAGGACTGAAGGTCATCGACGGAAGCAAAGAATCCCTTATGCTGCACGCCGCGGATCTCCATCTCCTCGCGCTTGATCAGAACAGACAGCATCTGTGCCAGCGAATAGGTGGAAGAATACTTCGCCGTTCTCTGTACCAGATCAATGAACAGGGACTTCTTCATGATGTAAGTGTCCATGAACACGCACTGGCTCTGGCGGTTTCCGCGGTTGATCTCCAGGGA
>ONVT01000292.1 GCA_900321365.1 uncultured Eubacteriales bacterium
AGCCCGCTATGCGCGTCTTTTTTGCCTGGCACACTCGAAGGAAAATCCTGCGCAATCTGTACAAGTTATTTATGTACAGTTCCTTATTCTTCATACCGGATGAATCTCAGCGCCTCCAGGATCTCCCCGTCCGTCACGGTTTCGTCGATATACGCAAAACCGAGTCTCTTAAGGAGTATCATGCGCATCCTTCCGCCGATCACTTTCTTGTCTTTCTTCATGGTTTCAAGGATATCATCCACCTGAAGGCTGTCATAGGTGATGGGCAGACCGAATGCGACGGACATATCCCGGATCTCATAGAAGATCTCCTCGCTGATGTTTCCCCTTTTCCATGAGAGATAAGCGGCAGCGACGATCCCGAGATTGACACAGGCGCCATGAGAAAGCCGGAAATCCATCAGCTTTTCGATCGCATGTCCTGCCGTATGTCCGAAATTCAGCAGTGCCCTGTCCCCCTTTTCCATCGGATCGCGCTGGACAATGGCACGCTTAATCAGGATGCTGCGGATCACCATCTCCTGCAGGACATCGCTCTGTCTCTCTCCAATCTCACCCATATGGTCCAGACACCACTCATAATAGGCTGCGTCCCGGATCAGTCCGTGCTTAAGCACCTCTCCCATACCGCTCGCGAACTGCGTATCATCCAGGGTCTGCAGGGTTTCCGTGTTCAGATAGACCAGGGATGGCTGATGAAATGCCCCGACCATATTCTTGTAAGAGTCAAAATCGACGCCGGTCTTACCGCCGATCGAGGAATCCACCTGGGCAAGAAGTGTTGTCGGGATCTGCACGAAACGGATTCCCCTGAGGTAGGTTGCCGCCGCAAACCCCGTCATATCCCCCGTCACGCCTCCTCCGAGGGCAATAAGGATGTCCCTGCGGTCCAGGTTGTGGGTGATCAGATGGACATAGAGGGAACGGATCTCATCCAGATTCTTGTGCTCCTCTCCTGCCGGGATCGTGTAGCTGGACAGCTGACTGCAGGAGCCACGGAGCGCCCCGAGAACGTCCTCCAGGTACAGCTTTTCGACATTGCTGTCTGTCACCACGCATATCCGAACGTCCCTGCTTCCGAGATCCCTCATGCACTGTCCGAGCTCTTCAAAGGAATCCGCCGGATGGATGCGGTATTTATCACGGCCGCGCACCTTTACATCGATTTCATCCTGAACGGAGACTGTCTGATTCCTGCTTTCAGCCATTTTGTTCCTCAGAACCTGTCAACTAAATAACTGTTGACAGTTCCTTCCCTTTCTTGAATAGTACTGCAGTCATTTCCTGAAAACACTGTTATCCTTCCAGCCGGAAAAGATATCATCAGCGAGTATAATGCAAGAGCGTCAGAGGATATTCCCGTGACGCTCCTGCTTGGTGAACCTCTCAACAAATAACCTGATATCTGCTGGCAGTTCCTTATATGGATAATGCCTCTGTTTCAGACTGGTGTGTCATCTTAAACATTCTTGATGACTCACAGCTCATCGCCAAGATCGAGATCGATCGTCGGATCAAATGTGCCGGTCAGAATCTTCTGGAATTCACCCGTGATATCCACGTCGTGAGGTGTAAGGACAAAGATATAATTACTGATCTTGTCAAGGCTTCCACGGCATGCGCAGCAGGCACCGGACGCGAAGTCAAAGATCCTCTGCGAGATGCTCAGATCCAGTCCTTCCAGGTTCAGGATCACCGTACAGTGGGCGATCAGCATCTGGGCAATCTGAAGCGCGTCCTCCATGGATTTGGGACGGATCACGCAGACCGAAAAGTTGTTGCGCTCCACATTTTCTTCAGTGGCAGCCTTTCTGGGACGGAAAGCCGAGACCTTTGGCGATGCGCTGAATGCAGGCGGATCTGCATTCCTGGAGCGTCTGGACGCTCTGGAAGACGCGAAACTTCGTGAACTCTTCTTTACGGGAGGCTGATCCTCCTCGAAGACCGGCTCATCCTCCTCTTCCCGGGAAAGAAACCGTCTGGAAGGGCGGGAGTCATCGAGGCTGTCTTCCTCTTCATCGAAGTACTCTTCTTCATCCAGATCATCGTCATCATTCAGTTTTATTGAATTCAGAAACCTGTCAAAAACACTCATAACTGGTAGTTCCTCTCCCCAAGAATCCCTGTTCCGACACGGATCATGGTTGCGCCCTCTTCGATGGCGACCTCATAATCGCCGGTCATCCCCATGCTGAGATGGCGCATACAGATATTATCAATGTTTTCCCTGTCGATGTCAACCGCCAAATGCCGCAGGCTCCGGAATACATTCCGGTTTTCCTCAGGGTCTTCAACATAGGGGGCAACCGTCATCAGGCCTTCGATCCTCAGGTGCTTCAGCGTTGATATACTGCGGATGAAATGCATGGCATCCTCCGGCGCGATGCCCTCCTTAGACAATTCGTGCGCCATGTTCACTTCCACCAGGCAGGGCATGATGATTCCGCGTTTTGCGCTTTCTTTTTCGATCTGCTCAGCCAGTTCAGCCGATCCGAGGGAATGGATCATCACAGCCCTGCCTGTGACGTATTTTACTTTGTTGCGCTGCAGATTCCCGATCATGTGCCAGCGGATGTCCCCCGGCAGAACATCGCATTTGTCCCTGAGCTCCTGGGGCTTATTCTCTCCGAAATCCCTTGGTCCGAGATCCAGAACCTCCCGGATCATGGAAACCGGCTTGGTCTTACTCACAACGATCAGCGTGACATCCTCTCTGCTGCGTCCTGACCGGATGCATGCTTCACGGATACGCTGTTCCACATTCTTCAGATTTTCTTCAATAAAACTCATCTGCATTACCCCTTGATAATGTCATCTTCCTTTACTTTGGAAGCATCCAGGACAATCCGGTCATGCGCGGACAGGCTGTAGATATTGCCCGGATCCACGATGCAGAATTCTTCATTCTCATCAATAATCGTGACCTGGCGGAACACGGCATATCCTTTGTTGATGTTGTAGACGCCCTGGATCGTCCGGATCGAATCGTCCGTAATCTGGTACTTACGGGAAGTGCCGGGCATCAGCACATAGTCTCCGGTTTCGAAAAGACCGGGATTGATCAGGTAAACGCCGGCCTCCCTGTCATGAGAATAGACCGGAGCCGTCACGCTCGACGTTGAGGAAGAGCCGTCAGCCAGGAATGTCTCCCTGGTCAGGAACACCTCGCCCGGCGTGTCCTCATTGACAGTGACATATTCGTCCGGTATTTCCACAAAACTTTTTTCCGTAATGGAAGTTACAGGGATCTTCAGGCCCCTGGCCCGGTTCAGAACAAGTTCAATCTCCAGATACCGGTCAGAGACATATCGGACAAGGGAAGTATTCATTGTGATATTTCCATAGATTCCGTCCGCGCCTTCCACCATCTCGATCGGTGCGGAAAAAGCCGCATTGTCCTTCAGGAAACGTACGCGGATGATTGAGACATCTTCCAGATCTCTTCTCAGGGAATCACTGATCGGAAAACAGAGGTTCCAGGTGTCATTTGTGACCAGCTTGTAGATCGGGTCTCCGGCATTCACAGTGCTTTTCAGGCGCAGGTTCTGACTCTGATAGGAACCGATGTTGAAGCATTCCGTTGTGAGTTTTTCCGGCGTCAGGCCTTCCATTCCATCGATGGAATAGACGACAAAACCGGGAACCGGCGCGGTATAGCTGTTCCGGACGTAATCCCCGGCATCTTCGTTGATGGTGGACTGGAGGATCACTTCCTGCATGTCTGATTTGAAATTATAGACCCCGGAGAACATGTTTTCACTGAAATTGACAGAAAAGGATGAAATCTCACTCTTTGCCCTGGAGAAATCCTCCTCGGAGAGATCTGTCACGGCAGTAGTCTTTCCGGTATCAGAAAGCGCTGCGGCGCCGACGGAGCAGATCACCATACCGACATTTGCCTTTGATCCCTCACGGGCATAATAGGTAATGCCGCCGGACACGTCGGTATTCTCGATCTCTTCTTCCTTCAGGGCGATCGCGCTGTAGCGGTAGTTCCCGGAAATCGTGCCCTCCACGACCTCATACCCGGCGACGTGCTTCTGCGTCAGGTAGAGGATCAGAGTAATCAGAATATAAATAAGGATCAGACCGAACAACAGCGTCCCTACGTTTACGAACGTAGGAATGTTCCTGATCTTATCGGATTTTCTGTAATTCCTGTTATTCCAAAAGAATGCCAAGAAGCAGCTCCTCTAAAACGAAAAATCTGTCGAAAGAAAAGACAAGCAAGAAGCACAGGTGATTTCGTGACAGATCCTTACAGCTCCGCTACGATCATCGTGTGGTATTCTTCCGGAAGCTGGTCCTTCGTAAGGGAAATGCTGATGATAAAGTCCACGGAAAACTGGGTTCCGATGGAGGAAAGCTGTTTCAGCACCTGCAAAACGGCTGACACATCCTCTCCGTTCTCTTCGAGCTTTGCGATCCTCAGGAAATTGTCCAGATAGACTTTCTCCAGATCGTGATCCTGTGAAATGATCCCGCAAATGAAACCAATAAATTCATCTGCATCGGTGAGCGGGAAATTCGTCACATCGATAAGGCGGATCCGGTTGTTCAGTTCAAACATGTGCTGCGTATTCTTGTCCAGATAAACAACATTTCCTGTCGCTTCCTTCACCTCGCGGTTTGCCTTTTCAAGCAGAACCTTGGTCTTGCCTTTCCCTTTTTCACCGATGATGAACTGTATCATATCTGATGTCCTCCTGTGAAGTGGCGGTGCCCGGAACAGGAAGCTCCCAGGCACCTGATCTGTTATTCCATACGGTTTCCTGTCAGCCCGAGGAAGGAACCAGGGACAGAACCTGATTCATCTCAGGGTACAGCGTTTCTTTTGAGTCCGAGTGCAGGATCACGGAAATGTAGGGGTTTCCGTACAGATCCTTGCTGATCAGTGCAAGACACGCACCGGCATCTTCTGTCGTTCCGGTCTTACCGCCATAGATCACGACATTGGTCGGCTTTGAGGCCTCTCCGGTCAGATAGTGGTCGGTAGTCTCCCACGTTATTCCGTACGGGTCGCCGTCTGCGTCCGTGTACTCTGCGTAGTAATTCTGTCTCTGTATGATGTCCATAAACAGGTCATATTTCATGGCAGCGTTCAGCATCAGATAGACGTCGTACGCGCAGGTGTAATGGTCACTTGCGGTCAGTCCGTGGGCATTGGAAAAATGCGTATGCGTCGCTCCCAGTTCCTGAGCTGTCTGGTTCATCATATCGACAAAACGATCGATGCTTCCCCCACCGACATATTTCGCGATCATCTGAGCCGCGTCATTGCCGGAAGCGATCAGCATGCCGTACAGCAGCTGCCTCAGCGTGAGCCGGTCACCCCTGTGCAGTTCACAGACCGAGGAACCCTCCTCAATATCGAACGCCGCGTCATCCACGGTGACCATATCGTCCATGTTCGCGTACTTCATGGCAACCAGGGCCGTCATGATCTTTGTCAGGGACGCAGGGGACCTCTGCTCAAAGATATTCTTAGCGTAGACGACTTCCTCGTCGGTAAGATCGAACAATGCCGCCTCTGCAGCGCTGATGAAAAGCGCGTCAGCGTCCACATCCGTTTCGGTCACACACAGTCCGTCCGCGAACGGAGCTGCCTTTACCATCATCTCGCCTCCGGTATGGATCCCGAAAACAGGGCTCTCCAGATCATAGGGCATCCTGAGCCTCGTGTCATGTGAACGGAGGATAAAAAACCATACTCCGTAAAAAAGTGTCGCTGCAACTGCGAGCATGATAACCGCAACAATGACAAGGTTTCTTGCTGCCCTGGCCTGGGCCCTCTCTCTGGCCCGAATACGGTTCCATTCACGCTGGGTATAATAATCCGGTTTCTTAATCTGTTTACTTCCCATGTTTTCAGTGGTACATCTCTCTCCAGTCCAGGTCTCCCCTGTCGAGTGACTTCAGGAGCATCTCTGCGGAGGCTATGTTTGTTGCAAGAGGTACGTTATGAAGGTCGCACATCCGGATGACCTTGGTCAGGTCAGAAACCTCGCTCCTTGTAGAAGTCGTTTTCTCCGGATCGCGGAAAAACAGGACGAGATCCATCTGATTCTGCTCGACCATGGCACTCATCTGCTGTTCTCCCCCGACATGCCCCTCCAGAAACTTATGCACCTGTAGTCCGGACGCTTCCTGGATCAGTCTCCCGGTGGTTCCGGTCGCAAAGAGCTCGTGCCTGGAGAGAATCTGACGATAGGCGATGCAGCAGTTCTGCATCAGTTTTTTCTTTGCGTCATGCGCAATAAAACCAATATTCATCGTCCCCCGCCTCCTCTAGGAAGCCATATAGGTTGGCCGGAATCTGTGTCTCGACGGATCATTCTCCGCCCTCTCGCGGCGCGGCTGAAGCCCGACATTCAACACCAGACCGATCTGCATACAGAATGTAACCAGCGAAGTGACACCGTAGCTGACAAACGGAAGCGTGATGCCCGTGTTCGGCATCAGGCCGGTTGTGACGCCGATATTAAGCGCACTCTGAAACAGCACCAGAGAACCGACACCCATGCAGATCAGCATCCCCGACTTCTCTCTGGCCCTGAGGCCGATCCGGACACAGAGAATGGCGATCACCAGCTCAAGCGTTACGATCGCAAGGCACCCCGCGAATCCAAGCTCCTCTCCCGCGACTGCGAAGATGAAGTCTGTCTGCGGTTCGGAGATGAAATTACCGTTCTTGACGGAATTCACGACGTTGTTGTTCAGCCCCTTGCCATAGAGCTGTCCGGATCCGATCGCGATAATCGAGTTCTGCTGCTGGTAGGCCTCCTCTGCATATTCCATGGGCCTGAGCCATGACAGGATCCGGTCCCGCTGATAATCCGCGATCAGCTCCTGGTCAGGGCTTAAAACAATACTCAGAAAGATCGCTGCGCTCGGAACGGCGATGGCCAGGATCGAGAGGATGATCTTCCAGCTCAGTCCCGCTGTAAACAGTATAACACAAAATATCAGCGCTGTGACAATCGTCGTCGACAGATCCGGTTCCTTATAAATCAGAAACAGCGGGACGGCCAGGATCAGCAGCGCTCCGAGCAGGACTTTCGGAGTGTTCAGCCTGGAGTCATACTGCTGAAAATACCCTGCAAAGAACACGATGATAGCCATCTTCATCAGATCGGAAGGCTGGAACTGCACGCCGATATTGATCCACCGTGTAGCGCCGCCGACGTTGACACCGATCAGAAGAACCGCAACCAGAAGCAGGCAGCCGATCAGGAAGAGGATCCATCTCATCCGGACGAAGACCGTATAGTCAAAGACGGACATGGCAAGCATGACAGTGACTCCGATCGCGAGACCAAAGGTCTGCCTGGTCTGGGAGGACTGCTGCGCGCTTCCGATGACCATGATCCCGATCACCGAGAGGGCGATCACGGCGGCGACCAGCGGAAAACTGTAATTCCTCAGCTTATACTGACGAAACATCTGGGTACCTCATGATTGATTCTGAACGCGGCCTTTCTCAAAGAACCGGTTCCAGGTTTTTCCGGAGACAGGCATCATCTTCAGATGCCCGTCCTCCACGACTGCGGCCTGCGGAGAGATTGTGTAGCTGTCGTCCATAGTCTTTTTCCGAATCCCTGAGATGCCCCTGTGGCCGCAGACTTCAAGGTTCTGGGGCTTCAGGACCAGGGCGGCGGCAAAGCTGTGGGGATCTCCCCCCAGCCCGGCGCGCAGTGTCCCGAGGGCATATCCTGCCACGAAAATGCTCCCGCTGCAGCTGATCTCCGCCAGCGGCTCCACATCGCCGAGCACCAGGACAGACCGGTCGCTGAGGATCTTCTGGCCATTCTTTACGGTACCACGGCAGATATCTGCGGTGAGCGCACCAGGGGCCGGTGCCGGAACACTGTCCCCGCCGGAGCCTGCCGGGAGGGAAGAATCTGACACCGGGTCATCATCCGGCCGGTCTTTCAGTACCTGCGTAATTGCCCTGTACTGCGCTTCTTCCTTCCGGGGATCTTTCTCCAGGATACAGATAATATCCAGTGAGCAGCTTTGCCGGATGGCGGATACCACCTCCCTCTGCTGCTCCCCGGACAGTTCCCTTCCCCTGAATTCCAGCGCCATCTGTGCGCCCCTGAAGAACTTTGAGCTGGAGAGAAACTTGTCGGTCACATCCGCGAGGATCTGATCGAAATCGGCCAGAGGATCCATCACCAGCGTGAGGGTAAACTGCGAGCTTTTCAGTTCGATCGATGAATTCTGCATATCAGTCTGTACGCGTATTGCCGGCTGTGACCTGGATCGCATGACCGGGCATCAGCTCGGAATCATCCTTCTGATGGAAATAATAGTTGACGACATCCCTGGCAAGGGCAGCCGTATTGGCGGAAGTATAACCGTAGGCAATCCTGCAGGCAAGCGCCATCTGCGGCGCGTCAGAAGGAGCATAGCCGATAAACAGCGCATGATTCGGCTTCGTGGTAACCTCCTGCGCGGTTCCGGTTTTTCCGGATACCGGTACACCGCCTTCCAGGTTGTAGTCATGGAAAGAGTCGTGGTTCAGAACAACCTCACGCATTCCCGTATGGATCGCGTCCCACAGTTCAGAAGAAAGCTTCAGCTCACTGTGCAGAACAGGTTCATTGTCCGATACCGTATTGCCGTTGGAATCCGTGACCTTGTCGATCAGGGTCAGGTCATAGCACTGGCCGGAATTCGCCACGGTCATGACATAGCGGGAAAGCTGTGACACTGTGTAGGCGTTATCCGCCTGCCCCATCGCACCGCGGACCGCGTCATAGGTGAGCATATGCGGTGCGGATTCCGGGACTTCGATTCCTGACGCCGAATCAAGCCCGTACATGCCGGCATATTTCTTGAGCCGTTCAACACCCGCGTCATCATCATATTCGCCTTCCACCGAGGCCAGGCGCCACCCGATTGTGTTGAAAAAGAAGTTGCAGGAATTCTTGATTCCGTCCGTGAGGGCTTCCGTGCCATGAGCGCCCGGATAGATCCAGCACTTTACCGCCGGATCAACACTGTCAAATTCGCCGGTGCAGTACAGCTGTTCTGTCACGCCGAGGACACCCTCCGCCACTCCGGCAGTCGCCGAGATGGGTTTGAAGGTGGAACCGGGAGCCAGGAGCTCCTGGGTTGCCCGGCTGTAGAACGGGCTCGAGAGGTCAGTCACAAGCTTGTAGTAGTAGTCTGAATCCATGTCATTGACCAGGCGGTTGCTGTCATAACTCGGATAGGTGACACAGGCCTGTACGGTCCCGTCATCCGGATTCGTAACGACGATCGCTCCGGAACACGGATTCAGCGCTAGCTGGGCAGGCGTGATCTGGAGGTTGTAGATCTTGTCGCGGATGAAGTCATATCCGCTCAGGGATCCGTTTGAGAGCTGGTCATAGTCGGAGGTGCTCATCTCCAGAACGCCTTGGTCAAAGAGAAGCAGGCACACCTGGGCTCCGTTGAGTTCATGCGCCATCAGCATATAGCGGAACACTCTCTTGCAGAAGTCGTCGTCAGAACCAAGGTACTCAGCGATAAAGTCCGCAAGTGCGGTGTAAACTTCCGTGGAGTCCATGTATTCCATGCTTTCCTTGATCCCGTTGACGTCGATCCAGTTGTTGGAAATCGCGTAGGTAAGGAATTCCTGCAGGCTGATCGTCTCGTCCTCCGCCCAGGCCTTCCAGGTGAGGTCGGACTTGTCGACTGCCTCCTCGTTCAGGATGCCGGTCTGGGGAAGCATGGTATTGACAATATAGGACTGGTATACCTTCATCTCATCGGTAAGGTTCGAATACGGGGAAGGGTCATCCCTTGTCAGCTGGTCCCGGATCTCGGCGAAAATGGACTCTGCCTTTTTCTGGAAAGCGGCATAGACGTTCTTTTCATTGTTCGATGCGTCCGGATCAGAGAGATGATCCACGCTGAGAACATTGTTTTCAAACAGGGAATAGTATACATCATAGACCGGGATGTAGACCTCGTCCGCAGACTGGATCCAGTCTGTCTCGATGGATTCGGTATCCGCAATATTGGCCCACAGGATACCGGCGATATACTCTTCCAGAATGTGGTAGCAGGCCTTCTGGAGATCGGAATCCAGGGTAAGGTACAGGGAATTGCCGGCCTGTGGCTCTGTCCTGGATGTCACCTGAAGCGTCCTTCCGAGATTGTCGACATAGATGGTCTCCGATCCCTTCCGTCCCTGGAGGTCGGTCTCCATCTTCTTTTCAAGCCCTACCTTCCCGACGATATCGGTGGAGTCATAGGAGGAGTCCATCTCACGCAGCTCTTTGAGCTCCTCGGCGGAAACCTGGCCTGTATAGCCGATAATCGGGGAAAAATACAGGGCGTCGTTGTAGACTCTCTTGTAGTTCTCCGTGACATTGATTCCCTGCAGGGTTCCCGTATTTTCCAGAAGCTGTGAAACCGTTTCCTCTTTTACGTCCCGCGCAATTGTAATCGAATTGTACCTCTGGTACGCATTGGCCTGCAGCGTCGAGCGGAACTGGCACAGCTGCAGGACCTGTTCGGGCGGAAGGATCCTCGGCATATTCCACTGTGCAAGTTCTTCGTCCGAATACTTCTGTGAATTGATTCCGTAATACTGGTCCGAGCACATCAGGGCGATCAGATCCGGGGCAGAAATGTCTGCCTCCTCCGGCGTCATCTCATCGATGGTCTGGTAACCGAAAAAGTCTGCCTTGAACCTGGAAAGGTTGAATCCTTTCACGGTATAGACATATTCTCCCGCATCATTCAGCGCGATTCTGAAATTGTTGTATACGGAATCCCCGTGCGACTCGATGATTCGTGCAGCAGTGTACAGGATACCGTTCAGGTTCAGGTTCCTGGCGGTTCTGTCGCTGTAGATTCCCTTATCTTCGAAAGTCACTTCATAGATGAGCTCATTGTACGCAAGCAGATTGCCCTTGCAGTCGAAGATCTCTCCTCTGGTGGACTTGAGGATCCTCTTCTTCTCGATGGAGAGGGTGAAATCATTCTCATAAGTCTCTCCCTGCAGGATCTGGAGCGTGAACAGACGGGAGACAATCATGATAAAGAGTACAAGAAATACAAGGATCAGGATGATCCCCCTGCTTCTGAGCGATTCCGTTGATGATCTTCTCTTTTTCTGCCTTTTCAATGATTTACCTCAAATCCAGTGTTACAAGTCAAACCCCCGCCACCCCCGCAGCTGTGGAACCTCCCCCGCGACCCACCACAGCCCGCTTCCGCTCGTCAGAAGTAAGACCGGAGCGTCTTCTTGTTGACATAGTAGTTCAGCTGGTAAAGGAATACCGCGAAGATGACCGTATAGATCATCTCCGGGATGATCACGCGTCCCAGGTAGAACAGAACATGGACACGGCCGCGGATCATGAAGGTCGTCACGTACTGGTAGACACCGTAACACAGATCGCAGATCCCGATCAGAAGAAGGGGCGTCTTGATGTCGTCGTCATAGAAGATCCGGTAGGCGTATCCGGCGGCATAGCCGATCCAGGTATAGATCAGCGCATAGAAGCCGAGGATCCCGCCGCCGAACAGATCCAGAAGGATCCCTGTCGAGAAGCCGACGATCATGCCGGTCCGGCTCCCGCACATCAGGGCAAATGACGCGGTCAGAATGACAGGAAGGTTCGGGCGGATCGAGGCGACTGCGACATAGGACATCAGCGTCGTCTGGAGGAGCGCTGCCAGAAAACACAGAAGGCCGATCAGGAACTTTCTTTTCACTGCTCTCCTCCTTCCTGTATCTGCTCAGCGCCCTCTTCTGGCACCTGTCCTGTTCCGTCCGCCGCCTGAGCGGCATCTCCCTCCGGCGCCTGGGCAGTGCCATCTGCGGTTGGGAGCGTCGTGTCTGAGCTTCCCTCCGGCGTCTGCTGATCCCCCTCCTGGGCCGCGGCCGCGGCAGCTTCTTCCGCTCTCGGGGCCGTGAGCGTTGTGGTGTCGCCTCCGGATGCCTGGACGGATTCGGGGACTTCGCCCTCGCTCGGAATATACTCCTTGAGTGTACGGATCACCAGTACTTCCTGGAGATGGTGGAAATCCACCGCCGGATTCACTGTTCCGGACTTGGTCAGATTATTCGCGTCGTTGTTCAGCTCGGAAATGTATCCGATCAGGATTCCGGGCAGGTATTTCTCGGAGATGCTGCTTGTCACCACCTTGTCACCGACATGTACATGATTGTTGTCGTCCGTGAGCTTGACCAGGGAAAGGGTTCCTTCATCGAGCAACTGCAGGTTTCCCGCAATGATACAGGTGTCGCCTGTTGTCGATACCATGGCGGAGACATTGGAATCGTCATCCGTGATCGACCGTACCCTCGCCCAGTTCGGCCCCACATCCGTCACGATTCCGCAGAGGCCTGCGCCCGCAAGAACATTGCAGTCCACAGAGATTCCGTCATTGGTTCCCTTGTCGATGGTAAAAGTTGTGAACCAGTTTCCGGATCCCTTTGAGATCACATGTGCTCCCACCGTGTCATAATCGGTATATTGTTCCTTGAGCTCGAGAAGGTTCTGCAGACGGTTCAGCTCTTCCTTGTTCAGGACCAGCTTGGAATTCTCCGCCTTCAGGTTGTCCACCTGGGTCTGGAGCAGCGCATTTTCCTCCCTCAGGGAAGCCGCGTCTGTCATATTGTCGGAGAAGCCGGACAGAAATGCGCCCACCTGGTTCATCCCCTTCTGGATCGGCGTGATGATCATGCCTGTAAATCCCGTAACAGGACTCGCGACACTGGATCCCACAATCGAGAATGCGATCAGCGCGATGCAGATCAGAGAGAGTATGACAAGTGTTGTCTTTCCCTGCTTTCGGTTCTGATTCATAGAGGTTACCTCAGAGTTCTTGCGGTGCGGAATGGATGTCCTATCTTCTGGGAGAGCGCATCAGTGTGTGCAGCTCTTTCTGGTTGATCATCGTGATCAGTCCGCGGATCGTCGAGTTTTTCGGATCCTGGATGTGGTAGACCGGAAGAGAGACTTCCTTCTGCAGGTACATCGGCAGATTCTGGATCAGGGAGACACCTCCCGTGAGGAAGATTCCTTCATGGAAGATATCCTGTCTCAGCATCGGTGGCGTACGGTCAACGACCTGACGCACTTCGTCCACGATCCTGTCAATCCCGGCAAGTACCGCCACCGAGACGGCAAGCGCCGGAATCAGGTCGGATTTGGGCAGTCCCGAGAGTGTATGGATCCCGAACACCTTCTGTTCGAGACGGGGACCGTTGATCATGAAGGCAAGATTGTTCTTCAGCTGTTCCGCGGTTCGTTTTCCGATATTGATATTGAACTTGCGGCGCACCATGGTCACGATATCATCATCCAGCGTGAATCCACCCTCTTTCAGGGTCCTGCCGATGATCACCTTTCCGTCGGAAAGAACCGAGATTTCAGTCGTATCCGCGCCGATGTTCACAATCATATGGCCTTCCGGCCCCAGCACGGGCAGCCCGATGGAGATGGCGTCCGCGATTCCCTTGTCGACAAGGTGCACCCTCCCGGGACTGAGCGAAGAGTTAAGGACATTATAAAAAGCGCGCTGTTCCACAGGGGTTACCTGGGATGGCACCGCGATGCAGATTCCCGCACTCTTCTGGGAAAATGTAGTAAATTTGCGGAGCGTGTATGTCAGCACGCTCTCCATATCCTCGGCGGAAGCAATCACTCCGCCCGTCATGGGACGCAGCACCTGGACGGATGTCGGATTCTTCTCGTACATGAAGTAGGCATCATTGCCGATTGCAAGAACCTTCCTTCCGCGCCGCGCGATCATGTTCCGGCTTTCCATGAACTGTTCGCCGCTCCGGTCGCGCAGCTTCAGGGTATCCGTACCCAGGTCCACCCCGATCATATTCGAAAAAAACATGGATTTCGTCCACCCCTTATATATGACTATAGTAAACGATAAAAGTGTTTATAGTATGTCGTTTACTATAGTTCGAATCAGATTCTTAATCCGGCTCCAGCAGACGGGACTGCCGCATGCTGACATACGAGCGGTCCCCGATGATCAGGTGGTCCAGCAGAGGAATGCCGATCATCTCACCGGCCTGAAAAACCCGGTTCGTAAGCTCGATATCCTCCATGGACGGGGCGGGATCCCCGCTCGGATGATTGTGCAGGAGAATGACGGATGCGGCCCTGTGCGCGAGTGCCTCCACAAAGATCTCCCTCGGGGTGATAAACGCGGAATTGACCGTTCCCCTGGAAATGATCTTTTTGCCAAGCAGCCTCCCCTTGCTGCTCAGGCACAGGACGAGAGCGATTTCCTGGCTCTCATGGCGCATCTCCTCCATATAGTAGGCACCGATGACTTCCGGACTGTCGTAGACCAGAGAGTCCTGGGAGCCGATCTTCGCCTGCGCGATCCTTCTGGACAGCTCGGCGATACAGCGGATCTGTGTTGCCTTCACTTTTCCGATCCCGCGGATCTCCTGCAGATCCTCCATGCTCGCCTTGTGCAGCTGGGCGATTCCCCCGCTTCCGAGTGACTCAAGGATGCTGCGGCTCATCTCCAGGGCTCCGGTTCCTTCCGAACCGGTCCGAAGGAGCACCGCGAGCAGCTCCGCGTCACTGAGCGCTCCCGCACCGAACCGCTCGCACTTTTCGTACGGGCGCTCGCTCTCCGGCAGATCGCTGATCCTTCCGGCACCGGCTATCCTGCGTCTGTTCTGATTCTTTTTCATGCGCAAACCTGCGCGTACTCCCTGCCATTTACAAAGACATTCTACATGATCCCGCCCCATTATTCAAGCAGACCACAGCCGAGGGGCGGCAGAGTGTCCGGACCCGTGTCAGGTGAGGGCGCGCAGAATCTGCTCGGCGATCTTCAGGCCGTCAACCGCGGCACTGGTAATGCCTCCGGCGTAACCCGCCCCTTCTCCGCAGGGATAGAGCCCGCTGTGCCCGACTGCCTGAAAGTCAGATCCGCGTTCGATCCGCACCGGTGATGACGTGCGGCTCTCCGCTGCGCACAGAAGGGCATCCGGACTGGAAAAGCCTTCGATCTGCCGCTCCCACGCGAGAATTCCCTCCTCAATTCCGGCGGAAACACGATCCGGGAAGATCTGCCGAAGGGAAGCCGTCTTCCATTTCCCGCAGATCTGCGGTTCAAAATCCGGGAGAGCATGGCTTCCCGGGTGGAAAGGATCACGGTCTGATGAGAGACGGAAATCTTCGAACCGCTGAACCGGGATCGCGCCGCCCCCCGCGTCATAGGCCGCTTTCTCGAGCTGCCTCTGAAACCACATTCCGATCAGGACATCTTCTTCCGGGATCTGGCGGGGACTGCCGCTCATCCAGGAGCGTATTTCCTCCGGAGATACGGTAACGACGATCGCGCTGTTTGCCGCGCCGGAAGAACGGCCATGATAACTCATCCCGTTGACTGCCAGGAACCCCTCCTCGGAGGAAGCGTTGACGACATACCCTCCGGGGCACATGCAGAATGAGTAGACTCCTCTCCCGTCCGAGAGGCGCCGGGTCAGCTTATACGAAGCGGCGCTGAGCCGGCCGGCGAAGATGTCCCCGTACATCGCCCGGTCGATCAGCTCCTGCGGGTGCTGAATCCTGATTCCGACGGCAAATGATTTTGGCTGCATCACGATTCCGAAGTCCCGAAGCATGCAGAAGGTATCCCTGGCGGAATGCCCGACGGCGAGCACCAGGTGGCGCGTGGAGAATAAGAGCGTCCCGCCGTCAACAGTGCTGCAGGAGACCTGCCAGATCCCGTACTCCCGGCATCTTATCTGGTCCATCCTTGTTCCGAAAAAGACGTCTCCGCCTCTTTGGCAGATCTCATCTGTCATTGAGGTGACGACACGTTTCAGGACATCGGTTCCGATATGGGGCTTCGCGCTGGTCAGGATCTCCGGATCTGCCCCTGCCTGCACGAATGTCTCCAGGACAAAGCGGATTCTGCCCTCCGGATCCTTCACACCGGTATTCAGTTTCCCATCGGAAAATGTGCCGGCGCCTCCTTCCCCGAACTGGACATTTGCTTCCGGGTTCAGGACGCCGTCGTTCCAGAACTCGTGGACGCTTCTGGAGCGCTCTGCCGCCCGCGGTCCCCGCTCGATCAGGATCGGGCGCCTGTTTTCTCTGGCAAGAAGAAGGCCGCAGAACAGGCCGGCAGGGCCGCTGCCGACGATCAACGGGCGGTCCGGGTCGGATGCTCTCTGTCCGGATGTCGCCTGGGAAACGGCTCTCTGAGGGGCATGGGCGGAATACCTGTACACAGCCGGATGATAAGGCTCCACATTCTTCAGGCCTGAGCGGAGGATTCTCTTTTCAGCGCACTCATTGGAAAGCGAAACGCTGACCGTAAAGATTTCATACAGCTGCGGCTTTTTTCTGGCATCGATCGAACGGCGAAGCACCTCAAAGGAGAATGCTTCGCCTTCTTTCAGATGAAGCGCGTCACGGACCGCCTTTTCCAGGCCTTTCCCGTCCTCATCCGGCTTCCGTTTTAATTGTGTGATCCGAATCATGATTCCTCCTGCGCGGCATGAATGCCGGCGGTATATCCGCTCGACCATGCCCACTGGAGATTGTATCCGCCGCAGGGACCGTCGATATCAATCAGCTCCCCGGTCAGGTAGATTCCTTTCAGGTCCTCATTGTGGCATTCCAGCGTATCCGGGTTCAGCTCGGTCACTCTCACACCTCCCACGCAGACCTGCGTGCTGTCGAAGCCGCGAAGTCCGGAAGCATTCAGAGTGAATTCCTTCAGGACACAGGCCAGACTCCTGCCGGACTGAGCAGCTGATTCCAGCACTGCCGGAATCAGCCTGGAGGGAACCAGGCCTTCCAGGAGTTTCCCGTCTCCGGCATCAGGGAACTTCCCGCGAAGATCCGCGATCAGCTTCTCCAGATCCTCTACGGAGAAATCGGGAAGCAGGTCGAGGCTCAGGGTGACACTTCTGCCCTTGTGGAGGGCGCGTACAACGGACCGGCTCAGATTAAAGACAACAATTCCGGAAAGGTCGGACTGTGTAATCTGGATCTGGCCGCATTCTGAGGCAATCCTCTCTCCGTCTGCAAGAACCGTAACATGCGCGAAGGTTCTTGTGCCCGCTGCCTGAAACAGGGGATCTGATGAAGCCCCCCTCTCCCTGCCGGATCCTTCCTTCTTTCCAGAGCCGGGGATATAGGCTCTGGTATCCGGCGCCGGGAGGCTGCACATCACTGCGGTCAGTCCGGGAAGAATATCCGTCACATCGAGTCCCAGCAGTCGGCAGAGCTCATAACCACTTCCGTTTGAACCGGTGGAAGGAACCGACCTGGAACCACAGCTGATGATGACGCTGTCCGCCTGGTAGGTCCAGGTTTTTGTCCGCACCATCCACCTGCAGGAGGAAAGATCGCCCGGGTCGTCGCTTTCATTTTTCTCGATCGCGACGACTTCTTCACTGAACTTCATCTTCACGCCGAGGGAGCGCAGCGTGCGCAGGAGTATCCCGACGACGCTCCCGGACTGGCCGGTCACCGGGTAGACGCAGGTGCCGTGCTCAACAGATGTCAATAGTCCCTCCCCGTGGAAGAAATCCAGCGTATCCCGGACGGAAAACCGGCCGAAGACAGACTCCAGGAGCTTCTTCGCTTCCACTCTGTCAGAGGAATCATAAACCGAGAGGATCTCATCATTGAGGTTTGTCAGATTGCATCTCCCGTTTCCGGTCAGGAGCAGCTTTCTTCCGGGCTTCTCTCCCGCCTCCAGCAGGGTTGTCTTCGCGCCGCCGCGCGCGGATGCGATCGCCGCGAGCATGCCGGACGCTCCGCCTCCGATCACGATAACCTGTTTCATGCTGCCTCCTTTCAATGCTTCGCCGCAGGGACTCACTCGACTCAGGTTCTGTTCAGAAACAGCCTGTGAATCCTGCCTGCCTTTTTCTCTGGCTGTACCTGACAAAAAAGATCAGGAACTGTACATAGCCTTTCTTCAGGCAATATAAAAATACATCGCGATAAAATGACAGATGCTCCCGCCCATGACAAACAGGTGGAAGATTTCGTGGGTTCCGAAATACCTGTGTCTGGAGTTGAACGATTCCAGCTTCAGCGCGTAGATCACGCCGCCGATGGTATAGAGGATGCCTCCGGCGAGGAACCAGTAAAACCCGGCCCGGGGAAGATCTCTGAGCAGTGCCGGAAAAGCCGTCACGCAGGCCCATCCCATAGCGATGTACAGGACCGAGGAGAACCATTTCGGGCAGGTAATCCAGAACACCTTGATCAGGATTCCGGCGATGGCGATGCTCCAGACCAGGATGCAGAGGTTTCTTCCGGTCGGCTGTCTGAGAACCAGCACGCACACCGGCGTATACGTCCCCGCAATGAGCACGGAAATCGCGCAGTGGTCGATCTTCTGCAGGATACGGTTGACTTCCGGATTGATATCAAATGTGTGAAAAGTTGTGGATGCCGCGTACAGAAGGATCATGCTCAGCATGAAGATTACCATGCACAGAAGCTCCAGTTTGTTCTCATTCGCCGCCTTTACCAGCAGAGGGATCGATGCCGCGACCGCCATCAGAAGACCGATAAAATGTGTAATCGCGCTTCCGGGTTCCCTGATTGAATCCAGTATCCTCATGTTGACTGCCCCTCCCTGTCACACGGATTCTTCCGTTTTCGGATGTAGTTTTAATAACTACGTGTTCCAGTTTGGATTATACAGGAACCCGGCGGTTATTTCAAGTCCAGCAGTCCTTTGTCGATCAGGCTCTGCGCAGCCTTCAGGATTCCGAATTTCGCGTGCTCCCAGGTCAGTCCTCCCTGGAAATACGCGGCGTAGGGCTCATGGAGCGGGCCGTCTGCGGACAGCTCGATGGAGGATCCCTGGATAAAAGCGCCTGCCGCCATGATCACATCGCTGTCGTAGCCAGGCATCGCCCATGGCCGGGGCAGCACATAAGAATCCACCGGCGCGGCAGACTGAATCCCCTCGCAGAAGGCGATCAGGCCGTCACCGGATCCGAATTCGACAGCCTGTATGATATCATGCCTGGGCTCAGAGCCGCCGGGAATACAGTGAAATCCGAACCGCTCGAACAGATTCGCCGCAAAGACAGCTCCCTTCAGGGCAGCCGCCGTCACTGCCGGGGCCAGAAAGAGCCCCTGATAGAACGCGCGGTTGACCTGAAGGCTGGCTCCCACCTCCCGTCCCAGGCCCGGGGAGGTCAGACGGACTGCACAGTTTTCGATGCACTCCGAAGTCCCTGCGATATAGCCGCCCATCGGAGCAAGGCCTCCGCCCGGATTCTTGATCAGAGACCCCACCGTCATGTCTGCGCCAAAATCAGAGGGCTCCACACGGTCGACAAATTCCCCGTAGCAGTTGTCCACCATCACCAGGACATCCGGCCGGATCTCCTTCACCATATGGATCGCCTCGCCGATCTGGTCAACACTCAGCGACGGCCTGGTCAGGTATCCCTTGGAGCGCTGGATCGCGACAAGACGTGTCGGGCCTGTAAGGGCGTCCCGGATCGATTCAAAGTCAAAGCTGCCGTCCTCCTTCAGTTCCACCTGGCGGTAACGGATTCCGTACTCGGCAAGGCTTCCCCGGGAAGGACGGATCCCGATCACTTCTTCCAGGGTATCATATGGTTTTCCGCTGATGGAGACCATCTCATCGCCCGGGCGCAGGTTCGAAGACAGGGCGAGAGAAAGCGCGTGGGTCCCGCAGGTGATCTGGGAGCGAACCAGGGCGTCGGGGGTATGGAAAACGTCTGCATAGACCTTCTCAAGCACATCCCTTCCGGCATCGCTGTACCCGTATCCGGTCGACCCGTTGAAATAATCGATGCTCACACGGTTTTTCTGCATGGCGCCGAGAACCTTCAGCTGGTTGACCTGTGCGGTCTCATCGATCCCGGCAAACCTGTTCTTCAGTCCGTCCAGGATTTCTTCCCCCGTCTTCCACAGGGCGGGGGAGACCCCCATCCTTTCATAGAAGCACTCTGCTGTCATCTCTTGCCGTATCCTGATTATTTCCTGCTCAAAATTTTGTTTCATTCTGCCCTCTCAATTGCACTTATCAGCTCATCATAGATGTTGATTATCCGATACCTTTCCCAGATGATCTCACAGCGTTTTCTGCGTGAGTGCCTTATCCAGAATCCCTCGTTCTGAGAGAATCCGCAGCATCGCATCGAGGATCCTGTCATCGTCCCCGCCGTATTCGTCCCGGTCAATCCAGGTGACTTCTCTTTCCCGGCGGAACCATGTGAGCTGACGTTTTGCGAAATGCCTGGTGTTCCGCTTGATGAGCCTGACACACTCTTCATACGGGATCTCACCGGAAAGATACCGGAGCATCTCGGCATAGCCAAGCCCCTTCATCGAGGTCATTTCCGGGGTCATCCCCATCTCCCTGAGCTTTCTGACTTCTTCCTCCAGACCGTCCTCCAGCATCTGGTCCACACGGCGGTTAATCCTGTCATAAACTTTTTCCCTGTCCTGTGTCAGTACAAAATAGCAAAACCGCCAGGGAGATTTTCTCGAGCGCTCCCTGAGGTTGTGTTCTGAGATTTTCCCTCCGGTCTGGTGGAGGAATTCAAGGGCGCGGATCGTGCGCCGCACGTTGTTCGGATGGATCGCGGCGGCCGATTCCGGATCCGCCTTTTCAAGCATGGCGTGGAGGGAAGAGGGGTCTGATATGGATTCCAGCATCCTGCGGAAGGAGTCGTCCCCGTCATTTTCGGTGAAATCAATATCATACACAACGGACTGGATATAGAAGCCGGTTCCCCCGACAAGGACCGGGATCTTCCCGCGCCTGGTGATGTCTTCGGCGGCCTCTTTCGCGAGCTTCTGAAACTGCACGACGTCGAACGGCTGCGAAGGATCCAGGACGTCGATCAGGTGATGCCTCACCCCGCACATTTCATCGGGAGTGATCTTCGCGGAGCCGATGTCCATCCCCCGGTAAACCTGCATGGAATCGGCGGAAATGATCTCACCCCCGATCTTCTTTGCCAGCCGGATCGAGAGCTTCGTCTTCCCGACAGCGGTCGGCCCGGCCAGGATAACCAGTTTTTTTTCTTCCATTTCAATCCTCAAAACAGTCATGAGAAAGCTACACGATCCGGTGGAACTTCTTCTCAATCTCCGCCTTTGACAGGGCGAGGATGGTCGGGCGGCCGTGCGGGCAGTTATAGGGATTGTCCAGCGTGAGCAGTTCACCGATCAGTTCATCCGCCTCCCGGGGGCTCAGCCTGGTATTTCCCTTGACGGCCGCCTTACAGGCCATCGTCGCGACACGCATGGTGATGGTCTCGATGGATGTCTTTCCGGTGTCGGCGGAAAGACTGTCGAGCATCTCCATGAAATACTGCTGCTCTGTCAGACCGAAGAGATCCTGCGGAACGGCAGAAATCATGTAATCGTGCCCGCCGAAGTGTTCGATCTCAAAGCCGATCTGCTCAAATGCCTCCAGGTTTTCCTTCAGGAGCGCCTCCTCTGTCAACGAGAGCGATACGACCAGGGAGGGCCGGAGCATCTGGGACACGGCCTCTTTTTTCCGGTATTTCTCCATCAGTCTCTCAAACAGCACCTTCTCATGGGCAGCGTGCTGATCGATGATGTAACAGCTATCCCGATACTCGATGATCCAGTATGTCTCAAAGAGCTGGCCGATGAGGCGGTGCTCCTTCCTTGCTTCCTGAGAGAGAAAATGACTGCCTGCGGCAGGGGTTTCACCGACACTCTCTCCCGCCCATGCTCCATAACTTTCGTCCGTATCCAGGCCCGTGGCCTGCATGTCAGCTCTGCCCGGGGCATCGCCGGAAGATAAACTGCCCGTAGGGTATTTTTTTTCATAGGGAGAGTTCCCCTGGCCGGTGCCGCTTAAGTACCCGCCCTGCGACAGGTGCTCTCTTCTGAGTGTCTCGAAGGGTTCCGGCACGTCCTTTTCCTTCTCCGCCTCAAGGGCTCTCTGGCGGGCAAGCCTTCTCTGTGCTTCCACGGCGGAAGACGGCTGGAAGGTGGTATCGACGATCAGGTCCGCCTGGCCAAGCGTCTGCTTCACTGCCGTTTTCACAAAGTCAAACACTGCCGGTCCGTCACTGAATCTCACCTGCGCTTTGGCGGGATGGACGTTCACGTCCACCCGGCTGCCCGGCAGGGTGAGGGACAGAATCACGAAGGGGAATCTGTGCTGCATCAGGAAGGTCTCATAGCCCTCTTCCACCGCTTTCGAGAGGATGTTGTTGTAAATGAGCCTGCCGTTCACATAGAAAATCTCATTCGAGCGGTTTGAGCGGCTGATCGACGGCTTCCCGATCCAGCCGGTCAGTGCAAGGCCATACTCCTCCTCTTTGTGCGAGACTTCGATCATGTTTACGCGGACCTCCCGTCCGAAGACCGCGTTGATGACATCCGCCTGGCTCCCGTAACCGGAGGTGGAGAGCCTCGTTGTATTGTTCACCATGAATTTGACACAGATCCCGGGATGTGACAGTGCCATGCGGCTTACATAGTCGCTGATATAGCCCGCCTCGGTCTGGGCACTCTTCAGGAACTTCTTTCTCGCCGGGGTATTGTAGAACAGATCCCGCACGATGAAGGTGCTGCCCCCGGGCGCGCCGACCTCCTCGAACAGTTTCTCTGTTCCCCCTTCGATCTTATACCGGATTCCTGTAAGGTTCTCGCGGACTTTCGTGATCACCTCCATCCGGCTCACGGCGCTGATGCTGGAGAGCGCCTCTCCCCTGAACCCGAAGGAATGAATCCGGGCAAGATCATCCACCACTGTTATCTTGGAGGTTGCGTGGCGAAGGAACGCGTTCCTCACCTGTGAGGGGTCGATCCCCTCCCCGTTGTCCGTCACGCGGATCATGGAGATCCCGCCGTCGCGGATCTCCACCGTAATGGCAGAGGCACCGGAGTCAAGCGCATTTTCACACAGCTCCTTCACGATGGAGCAGGGGCGCTCCACCACCTCTCCCGCAGCGATCTTGTCGATGGTTGTCTGTTCCAGTACGCGGATCTCTCTCATGTCTGTCATCCTCAGGGCTGCCAGCGGTTCTTCAGTCTGTTCTGCAGCTCATACAGTGTGTTCATCGCTTCAATCGGCGTCATCGCGGTGACGTCGACCTCTCTGAGCTCGCGCAGGATATCCTCGTCCGAAACGGTATCGAAGAAGGACATCTGGTGAAGGTCGACTTCGTCAGCCCTGCGCCTCTTTGGTTTTTTCTCCTGACTTTTCTCAGGCTCGGCCGCCGCCGTCTCCGTGATGTCGTGTTCACTCAGTTCCTGTGCCAGGACCTTTGCCCGCTCGATGACCGAATCGGGGACGCCCGCCAGCTTTGCCACCTGGATGCCATAGCTGCGGTCCGCGCCGCCCTTCACGATCTTGCGGAGGAACACGATGTCGTCTCCTTTCTCACGGACCGCGATACAGTAATTGTTGACGCCGGGAATTTTCCCCTCAAGCTCCGTGAGCTCATGGTAGTGCGTGGCAAAGAGTGTTTTCGCCCCGATCAGTTTCGTGTCCGCGATGTGCTCCACAACCGCCCATGCAATAGAGAGCCCGTCATAGGTGGAGGTTCCCCTGCCGATCTCGTCAAGGATCAGGAGCGATTTTCTTGTCGCCTGCCTTAAGATGAGCGCGACCTCGCTCATTTCCACCATAAAGGTAGACTGGCCGCTCGCAAGGTCGTCCGAGGCGCCGACCCTGGTAAAGATCCGGTCCACCAGGGAGATGTTCGCGCTGGACGCAGGGACAAATGACCCGATCTGCGCCATGAGGACAATCAGTGCGCTCTGGCGCATGTAGGTGGACTTGCCGGCCATATTCGGTCCAGTGATGATGCTGACGCGCCGGCTCTTATTGTCCAGAAGTGTGTCATTCGGAACGAAGAGGGTGTCTCCTCCCATCTGCTCCACCACCGGATGCCGTCCGTCTTTGATGTCGATCAGGCCCTTCTCGTTGATCTTCGGGCGGACATAACGGTTCTGCTCCGCGACGCAGGCGAGCGACGCAAGCGCATCCACCATGGCGATTGCGCGCGCGGTCTTCTGGATGCGGGGCGTATGGTGCGCGATTTCTTCCCGGATCTGGACAAACAGCTCATATTCGAGCGTGTTCAGCCGGTCGGACGCGCCGAGGATCGTTTCCTCCAGCTCCTTCAGCTGCGGAGTGATATAACGCTCGGCATTGACAAGCGTCTGCTTGCGCATATAGTCTTCCGGGACCTTGTCACGGAAGCTGTTAGGGATCTCCAGGTAATAGCCGAAGACCTTGTTGAACTTCAGCTTCATCTTCGTGATCCCGGTACGCTCCTTCTCCTTCATCTCAATATCGGCAAGCCAGCTCTTTCCGTCCCTGGCCGCCGCCCTCAGCCGGTCCACCTCCTCGTGGTATCCGTCCCGGATGAACCCCGCCTCCCGGATTATCATGGGCGGGTCATCGATGATGGAGCGGGTGATGAGATCACAGATATCCTGCAGTTCATCAATCTCTTCCGTGAGTGTCTGGAGGAGGGACGCAGGAAACTCGCCCAGTGCCCTGCGGATGGCCGGGATCATCTCCAGCGATGTGCGGAAGGCAATCAGGTCACGGGGATTCGCGGTATGGTAGGCGATTCTGGAGATCAGACGCTCCAGGTCATAGACAGGCTGGAGGTATTCCCGGATCTCCTCCCTCGTGATGGCGTTCTGGCACATCTGGGAAACTGCTTCCAGCCTCAGTTCGATCTGTTCCCTGTCGATCAGAGGCTGCTCCAGGAATGAGCGCAGCATACGGGCGCCCATTGCCGTCTTTGTCTTGTCAAGCACCCACAGCAGGGATCCCCTTCTCGCTTTCTCGCGCATCGTTTCCGTCAGCTCCAGGTTTCTCCTTGTGAAGGAATCCAGAACCATGTATTTGCCGATGGTATAGGGCGTGATCTGCGTGAGGTTCCCAAGCTCGGATTTCTGCGTCTCCCGAAGGTATCTGAGGACCGCGCCGGATGCGATGGACGCGCACTCCATGTCGTCCAGCCCGAGCCCCTTCAGGGACTGGACATGAAAATGCTCCAGGATCTCCTGCCTGCAGCCATCCGCGTCAAACCAGGAGGAATCCAGCGGGAAGATGATCGCCCCCGCAGTGTGCCGGATCTCATCCAGGTCAAAGCCCGACATCTCCAGGGCCTCATTGCAGATGATCTCCGCGGGATTGTACGTAAGGATCTCATCCTTCAGCCGCCTTCTGGAATCCGCCTCTGTCACGAGAAATGTGCCCGTCGTGATGTCCACCGAGGCGATGCCGAACTTGCCGGACAGGCAGAAAACGCTCATGAGGTAGTTGTTTTTTCCCGCGTCCAGCGCAGAGGTGTCGAGGTTTGTTCCGGGCGTCGCGATCCGCACAACCTCCCGTCTTACCAGGCCTTTTGCCTGCTTAGGATCCTCCACCTGCTCGCAGATCGCGACCTTGTGCCCGTATTCCACAAGCCGGTTCAGGTATCCGTCCACGGCATGAAAAGGAACGCCACACATGGGCGCTCTCTCATCCAGACCGCATTCCTTCCCGGTAAGCGTGAGTTCAAGCTCCCGTGACACCTGCACGGCGTCATCAAAGAACATCTCATAAAAATCGCCGAGGCGGTAAAACAGGATGCAGTCCGCATACTGTTTCTTCGTCTCGACATACAGTTTCATCATCGGCGACAGTCTGCCGACGTCGACTTCATCCAGAAGCATGGTATCTTTCCTTCAAAACCTTGTCGCAAGCACGGACGCAATTGAGCCGGCGCGGAATTGGTTTATACACCGAAAGCCGGTCAATGCAGGATTTTACGAGGCGCTGCGAACACCGGTATAATAGAATCCGTGCGCTTTTGTAAGCTGAACATCCACAATCGTCCCAATCAGGTTTTTGTCCCCGGGAAAATGCACCACAAGGTTGTGCGGCGTGCGTCCGGTGACAAAGCTCTTGTCCTGGCGGTTCTCCTCCTCCACAAGCACCTTCTGGACGCTCCCCTCAAACCGGGAGGATCTTCTGCGCCCGATCTCCTGGACCTTAGCCAGCAGCCGGTCAAACCTGTCATGGGCTACGGCTTCGTCCACCTGTTCTTCCATGGACGCGGCTTTTGTTCCGGTCCGCTTTGAGTAGAGGAAGGTAAAGGCGGAATCGTATTCCACGCGCTGAACGATATCCAGCGTCTGAAGAAAATCCTCCTCCGTTTCACCCGGGAAACCGACGATCAGATCCGTGGAAAGGGACAGATCCGGAATCGCCTCCCTGAGAAGTCTCACCAGATCCAGGTAGTCTTCCCTGGAATAATGCCGGTTCATGAGCTTGAGTATCCTGGAAGAGCCGCTCTGCAGAGGAAGATGCAGGTGTGGGCAGATCTTCTTTGCGTTTTTCATCACTTCGATGAGCTCACCGGACAGATCCTTCGGATGGGATGTCATGAACCGGATCCGCTCTATCCCGTCCACCTTTTCCACCTCCTGAAGGAGGCGGGCAAAGGTTATGCTCTGAGAAAGATCATTGCCATAGGAGTTTACGTTCTGCCCGAGGAGCATGATCTCGACGACGCCGTCCGCGGCCAGCTGCTCCACCTCCCGGAGAATCTCCTTCGGATCTCTGCTCTTCTCTCTTCCGCGGACAAAAGGAACGATACAGTAGGTGCAGAAGTTGTTGCATCCGAACATGATGTTGACGCCGCTCTTGAAGGGGTAGGTTCTCTCCGAAGGAAGGCTCTCCACGATGGAATCGCTGCTGTCCACGACATCGATGATCTGGCCGTCCGTCAGCAGGCAGGTACAAAGAAGCTCCGCAAAGCGGTAGAGATTGTGCGTTCCAAACACAAGGCTGACATAGCGGTATTTCTGCCGGATCCGTTCGATCTCATCCTCCTCCTGCATCATGCATCCGCACAGGGCGATCTTCATGGAAGGATTCTTCCTGCGGTATGTGCTCAGGGATCCCAGCCGTCCGTAGAGACGGACATTTGCGTTCTCGCGGACGGTGCAGGTGTTGTAGAGGACAAAGTCCGCATCCTCCGTGGGCGATTCCTCAAATCCCGCAAGCTTCAGAATTCCTCTAAGCTTCTCGGAATCGCGCTCGTTCATCTGACAGCCGAAGGTGACCACGCAGAATGTCATCTTCCTGGAAAGTTCCCTCTCTCTCTCCGATACGATTTCCCGGCACCGGTTGATAAAAAAGGCCTGTCGAAGAGAGCCGTCCATGACAGGCGGCTCACGCATGGCAGAAGCATCCAGAAGCATCTGCCGGAATTCTTCGGATTCAAAGACGTTCGTATTTCCCATGATAATCACCTTAGTAGCCCGGTCCTTTGGAATGCCTTCACAAGCCGTTCCCCCTTTGGAAGCTTTCGCATCTCCGAAGCGGTCAGTCCGCGGAACGCCACGAGTGCGACCAGGTAGATCACGACACCGCAGAGAATCGCGATGACTGTCGCGATGGAGTTGCCCAGGAAGATGTTCAGTACATACCAGATTGCATAGGAGCCGAATGCCATGATGATCGATGCGATAAGCGGCACGAGGAAGGTCTTCCGAATCTCCTGTTGATAGTAGATATAGCGCCGGATCGCGAGCGCGTTCAGCACACATACGACAAGCGCGAAGATTGCGTTCGAGTAGAGCACGGCATAGATATTCAGGTTCAGGTAGCGCAGCATGACGATCAGTGAAATCACATGGATCACCAGCGCGGCGGCGTTGTGAATCAGGGGTTCCCTGAGCCGCCCGAGCCCCTGGAGGATCGCCGTGGTCAGCGTGCTGAGTGCATAGAGAATAATCACGACAGCTCCGGCCGCCATGATGCCTGCGGAAAGCGGCATTCCGGATGTCGGATGGAACAGCATCTGTATGATCGGGCCGCCGAGCGCCGCCATTCCGAACGCGCACGGGATCGTTACGATCATGGTATAGCGTGTTGAGGAATGCACGGTCCGTACCGCAGATGCCTTATCCCTTGCGGCGACAGCTGCGGTCAGGGAAGGAACAACAGCAGGTCCCAGAGAGGATGCCAGGGAAAGGGGGACATTCATCAGGACACGGAACCTTCCGGTGTAGATACCCCAGATGGTCGCGTACTGCTTCTCCGTATAATTCTGGCTCTTGAGAACCGCGTTGAAGATCCCCTGGTCAAGGACATTCGATATGTTGTAGACCAGCGTCGACAGTATGATCGGCAGGATGGTCAGAATCAGTACCCGGTACAGGTAGCGTGAGGATTCCCTCTTTGCCGTCTGATCTCTGCGTACCGCATGGCGGAACCTGCGGTTGAACCGCGAGTACAGGTACATCATGAACAGAAGCGCCACCGTGACAGAGGCGACGGTTCCGAAGGTGGCACCCGCCGCGCCCCAGCCGGGTGCTGCGAGCTCATTTTCGCCGGAAGCGACAAGAGACCTGCCGTAATCCATCAGCACCCACGCGCCCCAGATTGAAATAAGAGCGTTGATGATCTGCTCGATGACCTGTGACACGGCCGTCGGGACCATGTTTGAGAATCCCTGGAAGAATCCGCGGAATACGCCGGTAATTGCGAAGATCAGGATGACAGGGGCAAGGACGCGCAGGCCGTACTTCGCGTACTCCACGTTCATCACATACTTTGTGATCACACCGGCGAACGCGTAGGTTATCAGCGCAAGGATCCCGCCTGAGATGACAGCAAAGCGCATGGAACACAGAAAGACCCGGTTTGCGTTCTTCATCTCACCCTTCTGAATACGCTCGCTCATCAGCCTGGAAACGGCCAGAGGAAGGCTGAAGGAGGAGATCATGAGGATGATCGAGTAGATCTCGTTCGCTGTCGCATAATAGCTGTTGCCGACGTCGCCGAGGATGTTGAAAAGAGGGATGCGGTAGATCAGGCCGATGACCTTCGCAATAATCGAAGCAGCCGCGAGGATCGTTCCCTGTACAAGAACGTTCTTCGCGGTATCCACACCCGTATTCTTCTTTCCTGCAGTAGAAGACTCTTTCTTCTCTTCCACTGTGTCCGTTGATTTCGGGTCAGCCACTTGATTACCTCAAAGGTCCTGAGCCCGGCGCCCGGCATCTGGGCCGGGCGCGCAGGCTGAAGCTGTTTCAGTCATATTCGTCAGGAGCTGTGCCGGAAGACACCGGCTCCCGGATCAGAGGCTGTCGATGATATAGGTATCGACAGAAGGATCGTCAGAAATCACGATCTTGGAATCATCCTGGTTGCGGACGATTTCGACAAAGGTCTTGCCCTGGTTGAGCCTGATCTCATTGCCGTTCTGATCATAGTAACGGGTCACGTTGAAGTCGCACTCACGGACATCCCATGCGCAGTTCGGGGTCGTGACCGTAGTCTCGATCGGAGCATCCGCGCTCCAGTTTTCCTTCTTCCAGGTAATCCTCTCGGCGCGGCCGTTGGTGATGAACCATCCCGTTCCGCCGTCGTAGCCGTTGACCGGATCCGTCCACAGATAATGCTCATCCGCCAGCTGGGAGGGGCACTCCTGAATGATGATGTTCTTATAGGCAAGCTGCTGTCCGTTCAGCTGGTCCATCTGCGGGGCGCCGAACTCCGAGCGGTAATACAGCCCGTCCGCCTCATTGTAGTCAAACCTTGCGTGGTTATAGACAAATCCCGGGAGAACAACCTTCGCGATCTGGCCGTTTTCAAGATTGACAACCTCGCCGTCCGCTGCAAACTGATAATGTCCGTTGTAACCTTCCGCATAGGTGGTGTTCCAGCCTGAGCTGTTAATCACATTGTTGAGGAGTTCCTTGTTTGTGTAGATGCCGGTGACGCCTTCGTGATCTCTCACGTAAGCCGCGCTTCCGTCATGCAGGGTGTAATCCTGGCCGTCTTCCCCGTACGGGATACCGGCGATGTCATCCGTTGTCGGAAGCTGGAGGATCGGCACCGCGTAGACGACCTGGCCGTAATGCCCGTAGTGGGCGTTGAACTCGCGCGCGAAATAGACATAGTAGGGTCTGCAGGAACGGATCGGCATCACCATGGAGACACCCTCCAGGTTCTCAAAGATTCCCATCAGACGAGTGATCGCGCCTTCCACCATCGCCTCGTACATCACATCCGCGTTGCTCGTACCGCGCTGCCACTGTACCGCGTCGGAGTCATTCTCAATCATCAGCGCGGTGGGTCTGGTGCGTCCGATCGATACCGGAACCTGCTTGCCGGTCAGATAACTGGCACAGGTCTCGCCTCCCTCCTCGGCCAGAGCCAAGGTACCGGATGATGCAAAGGCCATGATGCCTGCTGCGATGAATGCTGCAATTCTGGTTTTCTTCATACATTTACTCCTTTCAGAGCCTTCGGCTCTAACCCCTGGTTAATAAGTTTATACTCCTCGAGCATCTGATTCAGCGGGGAATCCCGGTTTTTTCCATGATTCTTCTCTGGAATTCCTCCATCTGCAGGCGCTCTTCCTCCTCCATATGGTCAAAGCCGGCCAGATGAAGAAGGCTGTGTGCAATCAGAAACGCGAATTCTCTCTTCTGGCTGTGACCGTATTCCTCAGCCTGTGAGATTACGCGCTGTGTGTTGACTACAATGTCACCAAGCATCAGTTCCCCTGATTCCGGATCAAATACACTGCAGTCGTCTTTCCGAAACATCGAAAAGTCTGCAGGAGAGGGATACTCCTGCATCGGGAAGGACAATACGTCCGTTTCAGAGTCAGTCTGACGGAACTGAAGGTTCATCTCACGGATTCTGTCACCATCGGTGAGAAGAATATTCACCTGTGTCTCGAAAGGACAGGCGCATTCTTCAAGACCAGCCTTTATGACTCTCTCTGCCAGGGACTCTGCGCTCTCGCCCAGATCGGGCATGACGGGAGTCTCTGTTTCGAAATTCACTGTCATGTTTCTTCTCGTATGCCTCGTAAGCCTGGACAATCTTCTGAACCAGCGGATGACGGACAACATCTTTGCTGGTCAGATGGCAGAAGGCAATGTCATCGATCTTCTTCAGCACATCGACCGCCACCTCAAGGCCGCTCTTTGAATCAAAGGGCAGATCCTTCTGCGTAAGGTCTCCCGTGATGATGACCTTGGACCCGAAACCGATTCTGGTCAGGAACATCTTCATCTGGGCAGGCGTCGTATTCTGGGCTTCATCCAGGATGATAAAGGCGTTGTCCAGTGTCCTTCCTCTCATATAGGCAAGAGGTGCAACCTCGATCAGTCCCTTCTCCAGGTTTTTCGCGCAGCTTTCGGCGCCCATAATCTGATAAAGGGCGTCATAGAGGGGTCTGAGATACGGATCCACCTTACTCTGCAGGTCTCCGGGAAGGAAGCCAAGTTTCTCACCGGCTTCGATCGCCGGCCTGGTCATGATGATTCTTGAGACATCCTCACTCTTGAAGGCCGTGATTGCCATGGCCATGGCAAGATAGGTTTTCCCGGTTCCGGCAGGACCGATCCCGAAGGTGACCATATGATCCCTGATCGAATCGACATATGCCTTCTGGCCGTAGGTTTTCGGGCTGACAGGCCTTCCGCTGACCGTATGGCAGATGACATCGGAACTGATCTCGGAAACACCGCCGTCCATATGCTCCAGTGCAAGGGACAGATCGTAATCCACGTTCTGTTCTGTAACCTGAGTGCCGTCCGAGGCGATCCTGGCAAGATCCTCCAGAACTCTTTTCGCCCCCTCCGGACCGGAACCGGAACCGACAACCTTCAGTTCGCCGTCACGGCTGATCACAGTCACGTTCAGGGTGCGCTCTATTTTTTTCAGGTAGGCATCAAACTGCCCGAAAACCTGCCCCTGCAGACCCTGCGGGATATCGACTTTTGTTTCGGCAAGTGCCATACGGAACCCTCTCCTGATTATAGTAAACTCATTGTTATTCGTCAATTACCGCGTGGATGGCAACACCGCGGCAGTTACCTGAATGGTTACAGGCCACACCACCATTCATTTGTGGTATGGTTCATTGTTCGCGATCCTCAGCGCGCGGTAGATCTGCTCCAGGAGGATCACCCGCATGAGCTGGTGCGGGAAGGTCATCTTCGAAAAGGAGATTCTCTCATCGGCACGCCTGAGGATGTCACCAGACAGTCCGAGGGAACCTCCGATCACGAAGATGAAGTGGGAGGCGCCGCGCACCTGAAGCTCGGACAGATGCCTGGAGAAAGCGACAGAGTCGAAAGTGTCGCCCTCGATAGCAAGCGCGATCACATGGGAGTGCGGATACCGGTCGATTACCCTTAGCAGACGCTCTGCCTCCCTGCCAAGAATCTGCTCCCGCTCTGCCTGGCCGGCCTTCTCCGGGGCCGGCTCATCCGGCACTTCCATGATGGACAGGCTGCAGGACCTGGAGAGGCGTTTCGCGTACTCCTTCACGGCATCCGTGTAGTATTTTTCTTTTATCTTCCCTACCGTCAGGACAGTGATTTTCATATCGGGTCATATGCAGGCCTGAACCGCCGCAGGCATGCAGGGGTTCAGGTTCAGCAAATTCTCATCCGTTCTGCTTGCCGGAGAGATATTCGTCGATTGCTTTCGCGGCTTTCTTGCCCGCGCCCATCGCCAGGATGACGGTGGCCGCTCCGGATACAGCGTCTCCGCCCGCGAAGACGCCCTCAAGTGACGTCTGACCGTCCTCAGATGCGACGATGCACTGTTTCCTGTTGATCTCGAGTCCGTCGGTCGTGGATGAGATCAGCGGATTCGGTCTTGTGCCGAGCGCCATGATAACGGTATCGCAGGCAATTTCGAACTCGGAGCCTTCCTTCGGGACCGGGCGCCTTCTTCCGGAGGCGTCAGGCTCTCCCAGCTCCATGCGGATGCAGCGGATTCCTCTCACGGTATCCTCTTCACCGGCGAGGATCTCTACCGGATTGGTAAGAAGCTCGAAGTGGATCCCCTCTTCCTTCGCGTGGTGGACCTCCTCCGCCCTCGCCGGAAGCTCCGCCTCGGAACGACGATAGACAATATGGACGTCAGCGCCAAGCCGGAGCGCCGTCCTGGCGGCATCCATCGCGACATTTCCTCCGCCGACGACTACCACGTTCTTTCCCTGCGCGATTGGCGTGTCATAGTCTTCCCGGTACGCCTTCATCAGGTTGTTCCTGGTCAGGAATTCGTTCGCGGAGTAGACACCCTTCAGCTGCTCGCCCGGGATATCCATGAACATCGGAAGACCTGCGCCGGAGCCGATGAAGACCGCCTCAAAGCCTTCCTTCTTCATCAGATCCTCGATCGTGACGGATCGCCCGACAATCACATTTGTCTCGATTTTGATACCGAGACACTTCACATTCTCGATTTCCTTCGCGACGACATCGTCCTTCGGGAGACGGAATTCCGGGATACCGTATACAAGGACGCCGCCGGCTTTGTGCAGGGCCTCGAAGATCGTCACGTCATAGCCCATCTTCGCCAGGTCGCCTGCGCAGGTAAGCCCCGCGGGACCGGAGCCGATGACGGCAACCTTTCTGCCGGTCTGCCTCAGGGCGCATTTCATCTTCATGCCGTGCTCCTTCGCCCATTCGGCGACGAAGCGCTCCAGTTTGCCGATGGAAACCGGATCTCCCTTAACGCCGCGGATACACTGACCCTCGCACTGCCTCTCCTGCGGACAGACGCGGCCGCAGACCGCGGGAAGGGAGCTCGACTGGGAGATGATGTCATAAGCCTTTGCGGTGTCTCCTTCCTTCACTGCTCTGATAAAATCAGGAATCCGGATATTCACCGGGCAGCCCGCGACACATTTCGGGTTTTTACAGTTCAGGCAGCGCTGCGCTTCCATCACGGCTTCTTCTTCATTGTAGCCCAGGCAGACCTCATCGAAGTTGGCTGCACGGACCTTCGGATCCTGTTCCCTGACCGGGACTCTGACTGTCATATCCCTTTTTTCTTTCATATCCGCCATGATCATTCACCTCCGCATTCTCCGCATCCGCCGTGATGGGTTTTTCCTTCCTTCCACTGAAGGAATGCTCTGCCCTCCTGAGTCTTGTAGAGCGTCTGCCTTTTCAGCGCCAGGTCGAAGTCGACCTCATGCCCGTCGAACTCCGGTCCGTCCACGCAGGCAAACTTCACCTCTCCTCCTACCAGGATGCGGCAGGCGCCGCACATTCCTGTACCGTCCACCATGATCGGGTTTACGGAGATGATGGTATGAAGATTGTGTTTTCTAGTGGTCAGGCAGAGAAACTTCATCATGATCATCGGTCCGATGCAGACACAGTGATTGTACTCGTGCCCCTCCGCGATCAGGTCCTCGAGGCATTTTGTAACCATGCCGCTCCTCCCGTAGGAGCCGTCGTCGGTTGTCACAAAGACGTTCGCGACTTCTCTCATCCGTTCTTCGAGAAGCACGAGCTCTTTCGTGCGGGCTCCGATGATCACATCGCTTTCGATCCCGTGCTCATGCAGCCACTTCGCCTGCGGATAGATCGGGGCAGCGCCGACGCCGCCGGCGACAAAGACGATTTTCTTCTTCTTCAGCGCTTCGAGTGCCTCTGGTGCTTCAGATTCGCACAGGTCTGACGGTTTCCCGAGCGGACCGACAAAATCCATGAGGCTGTCTCCCGCCTTCAGCTCCTTCAGCTTGCTGCTGGTCAGGCCGACCGGCTGGTAGACGATTTCTATGGTTCCCTTCTCTCTGTCATAATCCGTGATGGTCAGGGGGATGCGCTCTCCCACCTCATCGACCTTCACTATGACAAACTGACCGGGAAGACAGCGTGACGCGACACGCGGTGCCTCTATGATCATCTCATAGTTCGGACCGGCGAGGTTTCTGGATTCCAGAATCTTATACATACTTACCTCCATCCAATGTATATTATGCGACAAAACAGTGTTTTCACAACTATAAAAAGCTCAGCCGTTCTCTTCAAGATAATTCTCAAACTGCTCCATGCTCATGAGGACTTTTCTGGGCTTGGTTCCTTCGTCCGGCCCCACCACGCCGGCATCGGACAGCTGGTCCATGATCCTGGCCGCGCGGTTGAAACCGATCTTGAACCATCTCTGCAGCATGCCGATGGATGCCTTGTCCTTCTGGATAATGAACCTGCCGGCCTCTGCAAACAGTTCATCCTGGTCACCGCCTCCCGACGATGAAGAAGAAGAGGCGGACTGGATTTCCTGCAGGCGCTTCTTCATGAGCTCCGTTCCCTGCTCCGTCTCCTCTCTGCGGATCGAATCCACCACGCTCTGGATCTCTTCATCTGAGACAAATGCGCCCTGCACGCGGACCGGCTTCTTATATGTCTGCGGCGAAAACAGCATGTCTCCGTTCCCCAGAAGTTTTTCCGCGCCGACCATATCCAGAATCGTCCGCGAATCGGTTCCCGATGATACCGCAAAGGCAATCCGGGAGGGGATGTTAGCCTTGATCAGACCGGTGATGACATCCACGGAAGGACGCTGGGTTGCGATGACAAGATGGATGCCGCACGCCCTTGCGAGCTGGGCAAGACGGCAGATGGCATCCTCCACCTCATTGCCGGAGACCATCATCAGGTCAGCCAGCTCGTCGACAATGATGATGATCTGGGGCATCTTCTTTGGCGCGTCCGGAACCCCGCCTTTGATCAGTGTGTCGATCTTTGCGTTGTAGCCCGCGAGATTCCTCACCCCGACCTCGGCGAATGTCTGATAGCGTCTTGTCATCTCGGCGACGCCCCAGTTCAGGGCCCCGGCAGCCTTCTTCGGATCTGTGACAACCGGGATGAAGAGATGCGGGATGCCATTGTATACCGACAACTCCACAACCTTGGGATCGATCATGATCATCTTGACTTCTGACGGATCCGCGTTGTATAGGATGGACATGATCAGCGTGTTGATGAAAACAGACTTTCCGGAACCGGTTGCGCCGGCGATCAGCAGATGGGGCATCTTTGCGATGTCCGAGACAATGATCTTGCCGGAGATATCCTTTCCGACGACATAGGTTAGTTTCCGGGACTGGTTCTTCCGGAAGGCGTCCGAATCGATCAGTTCGCTCAGGTAGACCATAGAAGTCTTTTTGTTCGGGATCTCGATTCCGACTGCCGCCTTTCCGGGGATCGGCGCTTCGATCCGGATATCGGCAGCCGCCAGGTTCAGTTTGAGATCATCTGCCAGGTTTGTGATCTTGCTGACTTTGGTGCCAAGCTCAGGAAGAAACTCATACCGCGTGACGCTGGGACCGCAGCTGACCTCCGTAATCCTTGCCTGGACGCCAAAGGTCGAAAGCACCTGTTCCAGCTTCCGGGCAGTTTCGCGCACTTCATCGTCCGCGACGTCGCCATCCCTTCCGGAAGGCCGCTCGAGAAGGTCGATCGACGGGAACTCATAGGGGAGCTCTTCCTCCTCCTGCGTCTGCTCGATCTGTTTTGCGACCGATTCCACCTCTTTCTGTGTCTCGGCCTTTGTCATATTCGTTTTTTCCGGTTCCTTCTGCGTTATTTTCTTTGAGGAGGACACTCCCGCATCGCGGATGTCCTCGTCCGTCACGACCGGGCCGGAATCGTCCTCATCCGTCTCAGGGACGAAATCGTCCTCATCCCGGTCATTCTCGGCAGTACTGTCCAGGGAGAGAAAGGTGTCTTTCCTTTTGGAAGGAGATTCCTTTTTCTGCCTGCTCTTAGCCGGGGGCTCTTCGTTCTGTATGGCAGCAGAGCCTTTCACGGTCTGCCCGGATCTGTGGATCGTGAAGGAGGGTACGAATTCTTCCCTCTCCTCTTCAGGCAGAACGGACGGCACAGTCTGTGTTTTATTCCCTTCCTCCTTCACACTCTGAGGGCTTTCCAGGCGCAGGAACATGGCCCCGGAGGTGGCAGGCGTTAGCGGATCCGTCCGGGAAGAGAAATCGGTAATGATGCCTTCCGGTGAATCCTCATCCTTTTCGGCCTGCCCGAAGACAACCTGCCCTGGTGAAAGGGGAGGAAGTGTTTCCTTCCTCCTGCCGCTTTTGCGGGTTTCGCCGAACAGATCTGTCGAAGTTCTCTTTCGGGACTGTTTCACACTCTGCTGACTGACGCCTTCAGGAGTCTCTTTATCAAGTACGGAGTAAAAAACAGGGGAAGCCTCCTGAGAGCTGAGCATCTTTTCCCGCTCCTTACGCTGACGTCTTGCCTGGGCTTCACGAAGACGGATGTCCTTCTCCTCCCGCCTGCGCTCCTCTCTTTCCAGGCGTATCTCTTCACTCCTTGCCCTGCGTTCCTCGAAAACCTCGGAACCCTTCCTTCCGGTACTCACGAACATTGTCTTCTGGGTGATCAGTGCACCGAAAAGGAAAATAGCGATCAGGAAAACCACCCAGGTGCCGACCAGGCCGACTGTGGGAGAAAAGAACAGGATCAGTGCGCCGCCGACCGCTCCTCCTCCGGTATGGTACTGCTGTCCGACTTCAAAAAAGTCCGAGACGGAGGTCCCCGCCATATCGGAATAGCCGATCAGCTGCCATACGCCACAGAAGACGCAGAATAAAACCACGACGGAAACGGAACGGATCTTCGACGTCCGGTTCCCGTGGGACACCATCAGATACAGAGTCAGGAAAAATACAAGGAACGGGAATACATAGGCATTCGTACCCATAATCCCGAAGAGAAGGTCTCCGAAAGAATTCCCGATTGTGCCGCCCAGCCCGATAACACAGATAAACATCAGGACGGAGGCACCCAGCAGGCACCAGCACAGAACCTCGGTGTTCATCACGGGATCCGGACTGCGGTAAGAAGATCTCTTCCGCGTAGAAGAAGTGGTTTTCTTTGAACCGGATGTTCGGCTGCTGCCGGTGGTTTTTTTCCTGCCGGAGGTCTTTCGAACACCGGAGCTTCTGCCTGCTCCGGTTGATTTTTTTGTTTTAGAAGCCATAGTTCCCCTTAATAAATCCCCTTATTGATACAGCTGTTCAGCAGTTACCAATCACATTCACGTCCCACAGCCAAGGAGGCGGCAGGGTGTGATTTGTAACGTTCAGCCAAGGAACACAAACTGTCCCACGATGGCAAAGATGCCGACCGCGAAGCAATAGTACGCGAATATCCTCATCTTCCGGTTGAGCACCACCTGTCCGACGATCCGGATTGCGATGTACCCGAATACCGCCGCGGCGACCATGCCGCAGACATAGCATCCGATCATGGATGCGTTCATACTCTCGCCTGCCAGATCCTTCAGTTCCAGCACGGCGGCCCCGAGAATCGCCGGGATCGAAAGGATGAAAGAATACTTAACGGCAAACTTTCTTTCGAACCCGCAGAAAGTACATGTGGAGATCGTCGTTCCCGAACGGGAGATTCCGGGAAGAGTCGCGAACCCCTGTGCAATGCCGATCAGGATGCCCTCTCCCCAGGAAACATCCTTCGGAATCTTCCAGCAGTTCTCAACCCTGTCGGACAGATACAGGATCACGCCCGTGATCAGCAGGCACACGCCCGGAATAATCAGAGAAGCGGAAGCGTCCTCTATCAGGCTCTTTCCGAAATACCCGATCAGTCCGGTCGGAATGGTCGACACAATCACCAGGACCACAAACTTGCGGTAGTTGGTGCGGATGATCCGGCGGTACTTCTTCGGCTGCTGCGTGTTATTGTGTGAAACCAGAATCTTCAGGTTGTGAAAACAGTCGGCAAGCATCCGGACCGCCTCGGCCACCAGCTTGCAGATATCCCTCCAGTAAACCAGGAACACGACAAACAGAGTTCCTACATGCAGCATTACGTCAAATGCCACGCCGGATTCAATTTCAATATGAAAAAGATTCTGGAAGATGGCCAGGTGGCCGGAACTCGAGACCGGAAGGAATTCCGTCAGCCCCTGGACAATTCCCAGGAAAATCGCCTGAAAAACAGACATGTCAGTCCCTCTCTGTCAATGATAATAATCTCCGGTTGTTCTTCACATGCGGATACAGATGGAAATACTGATCCTTCAGATCCAGCACCATCTGTGTGTAAAGGTTCATGCACTCCTCCATCTTCCCCTCACGGATCAGAAGGATGCAGGGACCGATATAATTCTCCCAGATACCGTCATAGATGAGATCGGCGTCGGGGCGCATATTGATATGCTTTACGATGGACGGAGCGATATCATAATAATCCAGGATCACCCTGTCCCCTTCCCGAAGTCCTGCCATGTAGGTATCGCGGTAATCCCGGAGCAGATTCAGTTCCTCGCAGTCATCCGCCATTCCCTTCACCTGGCATGCGGCGGTGGTGATGTAGCACCACTTCCGGTGGAAACCCTTTTCAATGTCCTCGTAATCGGAAGCACTGATGTTTGACTTCGGAAACGCCTCTTTCCATTTCTTCTGAATATGCCCGATCAGAGCCTGAGAGGATTCCCCCTTATACTGGAGGATCGCCGGAAAAAGGTATCCTGCTACAGAAAGTGACTGGTTGATGAAGAGAACCTCTCTTCTGCGTCTGGGGGTGTTGTCGTAAAGCTCTTTCGCCTGGTCGACAAAGGCCTGCGCCATATTATCCAGCATGGTATCGGGCTCGCCGACTGACAGGTAAAGCCGCTCGATTGCATCCAGTGTCGGAACCATGCTCAGATAAAACTTCTGGAAGCCTTCCGGATAGAGTCCTCTCTTGAAGCTTGTGATCAGCTTCTCAGGATCCTTAAGTAAGGAGGTCATTCCCTCCATCGCAATCTGATAATCCGTCATGACAGATTACTCCTCCTCAAGGTTCGTATAGACAGCCTGTACATCATCGCTCTCATCCAGAAGATCCAGGATCCTGTTCAGATTCTTGAGAGCGGTCTCATCGGTAAGCGATACATAATTCTGCGGGATCATGGTGATCTCGGCGGAAGCCATACGGATACCCTTTGCTTCCAGCGCTTCCCTGACCTCGGAAAATGCGTCCGGGTCGGTCATGATGACATAGGAATCCTCCTCGTCCTGGAAGTCGTCCGCACCGGCATCCAGTGCCTCCATCATCATATCATCCGCATCCAGGTCGCACTCTTCCTTGTCGATGATGATCTGCCCTTTCTTATCAAACATGAAAGAAACACATCCTGGGGTACCGACATTTCCCTGCCCCTTCGAAAACGCCGCGCGAACGTCTGCCGATGTGCGGTTCCTGTTGTCCGTCAGGGCATCGACGATGATCGCGATCCCGCTGGGGCCGTATCCTTCATAGGTGACCTGTTCGTAATTGACCGAATCCTGGTTTCCGGCTGCCTTCTTGATTCCACGTTCAATGGTATCATTCGGCATGTTCGAAGCCTTCGCTTTGGCTATGACGTCACGGAGCTTGGAGTTGTTGTTCGGATCCGCTCCGCCCTCCTTGACCGCAATTGCAATTTCCCTTCCGATGATGGTAAAGATCTTGCCCTTTGCGGCGTCGTTGCGCTCCTTCTTATGCTTGATATTGGCAAACTTGGAATGTCCTGACATAATGATTCTCCTTTTTTAACGCCTTTTTTCTGACTCACCTATTTCCGGCATAAGGACTTCGTCACCGGCTTCGCCGGTGCCACCTCATGCCCACGGATGCGAATTCAGTAATCTCGTTTCCTTCGTCCTTCGGACTCGCCCTAAAGGACTAGCTTCGCGTCGAAACCGAGAACTGAATTCAGCT